>JASEFH010000014.1 GCA_030019205.1 Methanomicrobiales archaeon | reverse complement strand
CAGGGCAAAATCGGTGAATGAATCCATTACTCACAGATGCGTCGTGCTCCGGTAAAGCTCTTGTGGTTGGAAGGGGAGGATAATCAGAATTCTCCTAGGAGAATATTGCAGGATTTTCTCTCGAAAAATATTGAGCTGCTATAAATTGTATGGAGAATATTATCCTTTCTCCATTACATGGTTTTCAGCATATCCCCGTCATACAAGCCTTTCTCTCCTTTTCCCGTTCATAGCAAGTCTTACACAGGTTGATGTTGTTTAATGCATCCCTCCACGAAGCCATGACCTTCTGCCTCCGGTTCTCCTCCTTACATTGGCGGCGGAAACGGTGGAATGGTTGAGGAACAACACGAGCAATGCGTCCCGTTTGGTGGATACGCTAATTAATAATGTCAGAACGGAAATAAACCGAGAATGTCTTGTTCTTACGCCAAAAGAAGCCGTTACCGATGGGCTCGGAGGGATTCGGACCCCCGACCTCCGCCGTGTGAAGGCGACGTCATAACCGGCTAGACCACGAGCCCCATGCATCGACCGGGATTCGAACCCGGGCTGTTGGCTTGGAAGGCCAAAATCATACCTCTAGATCATCGATGCGATGTGCCTATAGATGTTGTATCCGGAGATATTATTCTTATCTCTTCCGCCAGGTCCGACCCCGCTCGCCCGATCCCGCCATGCTTTCGTCCATCCGCAGGCCATCAACTATACCGGTTCAGTAAAGGGATGCTGGACCGGCTCGCCAGGGGGATAAAGGGAACGGGGGGCCCATCCTCACCCGATGGAGGGTTCCTTTCCCTCGTTTCCGTTCCTGCTCTTCTGCTCTTCGTCGGGAGTTCAGTAACCCTTCATCTCCCGCTCGATGTTCTCCAGCGCCGCCAGGCGTTTCTCGAGCGGGGGATGCGTGGAGAAGAGCTCCATCAGGGTGCTGCCGGAGAGAGCGGGGATGATGAAGAAGGCGTTCGCCCCCTCGATCTCCTGCTTCTTCTGCGGCGCGACGTACTCCATCCTCCCGCTGATCTTCTCGAGGGCGTTCGCCAGCGCCCGCGGCCTCCCCGTCAGTATGGCCGACCCGCGGTCCGCGGCGTACTCCCGGTAGCGGGAGAGCGCCCGGATCAGGAGCGTGCTGACGACCCACACGACGATCGAGACCAGGAAGACGATGATCCAGGGATTGCCGCCCTCCCGCCGCCCGCCGCCGCTGAACATGCCCATGAAGAACCAGTTCCGCACCAGGATGAAGGCGACCATGCTGATGAAGCTCGCCACCGTCAGGGTGAAGACGTCGCGGTAGCGGACGTGACTCAGCTCGTGGGCGAGCACCGCCTCGAGCTCGTCCCGGTTCAGGATCCGCATCAGGGAATCGGTCGCCGCCACCACGGCGTTCTTCGGGTTGCGGCCCGTCGCGAAGGCATTGGGCACCGGACTCGGCACGACGGCGACCCGCGGTTTCGGGATGCCCGCCTCCGCGGAGAGGCGCTCGACCATCCTGTGCAGTTCGGGGTACTCGTCCTCCCCGACGATCCGTGCCCCGGTGCTCCAGAGCACCAGACGGTCGGAGAAGAAGTACTGGAAGAACGCCATACCCCCTGCAAGGAGGATCAGGAACTCCCACCCGACCCCGAGCGCCGACAGTACGCCCAGAAAGACGAGGTACACCAGGAGGAGGAGGAGGAGCGTCATCCATATCCTCCAGGTGAGACCGAAGTCGCGCTTCCACTGCATAGTATATCATTATTGTGCGGCGATTGTAATAAGATATTCGTCGCAGAGCGAAAACCAAACTTCGTACGGGCGTGGAACATTCCGATGCAGGAGAATGCCGCGCCGATGCCCCCGCGGCCGCCTCCCTTCCCCCCGGAGGAGGCGGGATGCTGCGACCGGGCCTCCCGCCGCCCTCCCGGGGGTCGGGATGAACAGGTTTTTAAAAATGTATGCCTGAACCATGATCATGGGAGACGCCGGACCGGACGCACTCGCCGATATCGCGTACGGGCTCTTCGAGGTCTTTTTGAACAAAGAACTGCGCCGGAGAGGACTCTACCTCTTCGATCTGGTGGAGAGTGGGGCCGACTTCCTGCCGCAGTTCCGCGAGATCTTCGCAACCTTCGAGCAGGACTACGCCCTGCTCGCCGCCGCCCTGCGGCAGCGGTTCGGCGACGTTGAAGCCATCTACGCCCTGCTCCAGGCGGGGGAAGGGGTGGTGCCCTCCCGGACGACCCAGATGTACTGGATCGTCCAGGACGCTCCCGACGTGGAGCCGGAGGCGGTCGACGACGAGCAGGCCGGCAAATGGCTCATCTTCCTCGAGCCGGACAGGGTGGACGAGGCCTGGAAGAAGGTCCGCGACGAGACCTGCCGGGGGGGTCTCGGCATCTCCGCCAAGGTCAGCACCGCCAAACCGAACCCCGAGTCGCGGGACGAACGCAAGGTCATCTACGTCTACACCCGCGACTGGGAGGACGAGGCGGACGTGATGCGGGTGCGGGAGCGGCTGCGCGAGCTCGGCTTCACCGACCGCATCGGCTACAAGCGCAACATCGAGACCTACCGCGGGGAGTACAGCCGCAAGGGAAAAAGAGTGACGTATTACAGCGCCTAGGCCTTGCGCTCTTTGTTCTTGGGGCGGAGGTGGGTATAGCCGCACTTGCGGCAGTGCGTTGCCCGCAACGCGTTGCGGGCGTTGCAGCGCATGCATATCTTGACGTTCAGCAGTCGTGCCTCAGCTTCTGGAAATCGTGCCAACAGGAATCAACCCCAGCCTTATTACATCGTCCTTACCGGGGTATAAGAGTTTGTATCAGCCCCCCGCCCCGATCCGGGGCAGGAGCCAGTCACGGAACGCCGAGAGGGCCCGCGCCCGGTGGGAGATGCGGCTCTTCTCGGCAAGGGGCAGCTCGGCGAGGGTCCGCCCCTCCCACTCGACGATCGGATCGTAGCCGAACCCCCCGCTCCCCCGGGGGGGCACGATCCGCCCCTCGAGCACGCCGCGGAAGATGCGGATGCCGTCGGCATCGGCGTACGCGATCGCCGTCTCGAAGCGGGCGTCCCGGTCGTCCACACCCTCCAGGAGCTTCAGGATCCCCTCTTTCCCGATGGTGTCCAGGACGTAGGCGGCGTAGGGGCCGGGAAACCCCTTCAGGGCGCGGACATAGAATGCGGTATCGTCCACGATCAGCGGCCGCGAGAGGGCGGAATACGCAAACCGCGCCTTCCCCCGCGCGATCTCGCCCACATCGTCGTCCCGGAACTCGGGGCACTCCAGCGGGATATGCTCCACCTCCAGGATACCCTCGAAGTACGCCGCCACCTCCCGCGCCTTGTGGGCGTTGCTCGTCACAACGGCGAGCCTCACAGGTAGCGCCCCCGCCGCTCGATCTCCTGCTCGCGGCGGACCACCTCCGCCGCACCCGCAAACGTCTCCGCGTAGCCCTCCGCGAACGCCCGCTTGAGGTCCCCGGCATCCGGCGCCGTGCTCTCCAGCGTCTGGAAGAAGACGTGGATATCCACCCCGCGGCTCTCGATCTCGGAGGTGACCTGGGCCAGCCCGAAGTCGATCAGGACGATCTGCCCGTCGCGGAGGATCATGTTGCTCGTGGTCAGGTCGCCGTGGACGATGCCGGCAGCGTGCAGACGCCCGACGATCCGCCCGGCCTCCCACACGGCGTGCGGGGAGAGGGCGTACTTCAGGAGGTCGCCCTCCACCCGCTCCATCCAGATCGTGTCCTCCGTGATGTCCCGCAGGATCGGCGTGGGCACGCCGCTGCGGCGGGCGGCCGAGATGGTCCGGGCCTCCGCCCGCGTCCGCTCCGCGATGAGCCGCCGGTCCAGCGCCGGAACGCGGTAGGTCTTGCCCACCCGCCGCTTGGCGACGGCCGTCTCCCCGATCTCCACGACCGCCTCGGCGCCTCGGGCACGGTCCACCTCCTTCCGGGGGGCGAAGACGCCCGCCTCCTCCTTCCAGTTCACCTCCACCTCGTCGGCGCGGTACCCCGGGTTGACGTGGGAGCGCTCGATCGGGAGCACGTTCCCGTGCTCGAGCATGATCCGCCCGGTATAGGCGATCATCGCCCCGTTGTCCCCCAGGTAGAGCCGTTCGGGGACGTGGAAGGAGGCTCCCCGCTCTTCGCACATGATCGCGAGCATCTCCTGCAGGCGGGCGTTCGCCCCCACGCCGCCCACCAGCAGCACCTCGTCCTTGCCCGCATGAGCCAGGGCCCGCTCCGTCACCTCGACGCACATCGCGAACGCCGTCTCCTGGAGCCCGGCGCAGACGTCCGGGAGCGGGGCCCGGCACTCCTTGGCGGCGCTCACGAGCCCCGAGAAGGCGAGATCCATCCCCTTCACCGTATAGGGCAGCTCGACGTAACGCCCCTCCCGTGCGCACGCCTCGATCGCCGGCCCCCCGGGATGGCGGAGACCCTTGCTCCGGGCGAACTTGTCGAGAGCGTTCCCGAGCCCGATGTCCAGCGTCTCCCCGAAGATGCGGTAACGGCCGTTCAGGAACCCGAGCACCTGGGTGTTGGCCCCGCTGACGTAGAGGGTGACGGGATCGCGGCAGCCGGTCGCCCAGCAGCCGATCTCCACGTGCGCGACACAGTGGTTCACCCCGACCAGGGGCACGTCCAGCGCGAGGGCGAGCGAGCGGGCGGCGGTGGCGGCGGTCCGCAGGCAGGGGCCCAGCCCCGGCCCCTGCGAGAACGCCACGGCGGCGATGGTATCCGCGTCCTTCAGCACGCGGCAGATCAGATCCTTCATCACCGCGGCATGATGCTGGGCCGCCTCGCGGGGATGGATGCCGCCCGTCGGAGGCTGGTAGGGGCGGGAGTGGATCGATACCAGGTCTCTGTCAAAAAGAGCGGCACTGATGTTCCATGCCGTGCCTTCGATACCCAGCACCTGGCCCTGTACAGGCATCCAACCTTATTTCTTGAATTCCGTATAGCCGCACTTGCCGCAGGCGGCGCGATCCTCGTGCTCTGCCAGCAGCACCCCGGCACCGCAGCGGGGGCAGTGTTTCCGGGACAGTTGAGCCTTCCCGTCCTTGATCGTGTAGTACCCCGAACGCTTCGCCGCCATCATGCACCCTCTTCGGCCTTCTTGGGAACACCGCGTGCCATCAGGTACTTCGGCTCCGTCCTGTCCCGGCTCATCTCGGAGTCGTAGATCCGCGCCGTGCCCTCGAGCTCCATCGCCCCGAAGCGGGTCTTCAGGGAGTCGATGACCACCAGGTTCTCGTTCAGGTTCAGGATCGCCGCCAGCTTGCCCCGCACCTGGGCGCGGGACGGGGTGGCACCCGCGTAGGTCAGGACGTACTCTATCTCCCTGCGGTTCAGCAGCTCATTCCGAACGTCGCTTTGTATCTCAAAATCCATCGATATCCTCGTACTATTGTAGACGTGTTCTAATAAAGCATTCCATCGCGGCAGAGACCCGCCCGCGAGACGGCCCTGCAGGAGGAGTCACTCCCGCTCGAAGAGGGCCAGCAGCGCTTCTGCTTCTGCTTTTGCCTCCTCGCTCACTTCCCGGACCACGACCCCCTCCCCCGGCTGACCGTAGAGGACGATCGCACCGATCGGGGCCTGCAGCACCATCGGTATCACCGCCAGGTCCTCTTCCCCCTCCACCACCACGACCGCCGGGGGGTGCAGGATCGCCTCCCGCACCTTCTGGATCAGGTCGTCGGAGATCGCGCCCGGAGGATTGTGCGCCCGCAGGCGGCGCGACTTCAGGTCGGGGGTGCGGCTGCAGGGCGCCCGCATGGTGTGGCCGTCGATGACCGCCACATCCGGTACGACACCCCGGCGCGTCAGGTTGTGGGTGACCACATCGCCCACGGCGTAGACGACCCGCCCCCGGAGAAGGGGCAGGACCTCCGGGATGCCTGAATACAGGGTGCCGAACGGTCTCTGGAATCGGGACCGGTGCGCATCGGGCAGCCGGTACATCAGCGGACCTTCAGGGCGTACTTGCCGGGCAGCTTGATGTTCATCCGCTTGGCGATGTCGGAATGCTCCGGATCGATGATGATGAGGTAACCTGCCCAGTCCGTGCTGAGATTCGTGGTCCCGCAGACGGTGCAGCCCTCCCCCTCGACGACACGGTGGCACTCGCGGCAGACCGTCGCCTGTTTCCTATGGACCACCATGCTCCTTCTTCTCCTTCTCGTACTCTTCTGTGAGCCAGCGCTGCGTTCCCAGCCCCGCCTGCCGCATCGTCAGCCCGATCTTGCTCTCCCGCGGCTCCCGTTCGGAGAGCGAGAGAGTCACCACCCGCACGCGGACGAGGTCCCCCACCTCGATGAACCGCTTCGACTCCTGGCAGATGAGCCGCCCGTTCTTCTCGTCGTAGTTGATGAACTCATCGGAGATCTGGGACATGTGCAGCATCGCGTCGATGGGGCCCAGGCTGACGAAGGCGCCGAACGTCGTCGTCTCGACCACCTCCCCCTCGATCACCTCCTGCAGGCTCAGCCGCAGCACCAGCGCCTCGAACGTCACGTCGTAGAAGACGGCGCCGTCGCCGGGGATCATCTCCCCTTCTCCCGTCTCCAGGACCCGCGTCACCGCGATGAAGATGCCGATATCATTGTCGATGCTTCCTTCGAGCTGCTCCTCCAGCAGGCTGAGCACCACGGCATGCAGCGGCTCGCCCATACGGTGAGGCGGCACCCGCACCTTGTCAACCAACGTCATTTTGTAGTACATATCCTATCCCCGAATCAGTTCCAGCTTCTTCTGCCCCCGCATCACGATCACATCCACACCCCGCTCCAGCAGGGCGTCGCGGAGCCCGCGATCGTTCGTGACGACGACGCTCCCCGACGCCTCCGCCGCCTGCATCACCTTCTCGTCCACCGTGCCGCCCATGCCCTCGCTCTCCACGAGGCGGCAGCGCTCGCAGAGCTGCAGCCCCAGCCGGGCGGCGGCGGCGTCCCGCCCCCGCCCCCGGGCGATCCCTTCCAGCTCGCGGAGCACGTCGGTGAGGGTCATGGGTTCGTAGCGGCCGCAGAGACGGAGGAGCTCGTCGAAGAGGTCGATCCCGAACTGGCCGGGCAGCATGAGCGCGTTCGTGTCCAGCAGGATCCTCACGCGGTCAGGACGCCCATCCCGATCAGACGCCATCGGGCGCCCACCTGCCGGCTGATCGCGATCCGGGCGCCCACGTCCGCGCAGACCGGCCGTTTCAGGGCCACCTCCACGATGTCCTTCTTGGTGTTCGTCACCACACCCACGGTCACCGCCGTCCCCACGGAGAGCATCAGGGGCTCCTTGTGCCGCACGGGCTGGACGTCGACCTCGCTCTCGGAGCCCACCACGCGCTCCATCAGGGAGACCCGAAACGTCAGGCGGTCCCAGACCGGTGGCAGTTCTCCCGCATGGCCGGCCACCTGCCCCGCCAGGGCATCGCTCTTGGTGAGCGCGGGATCGAGCTTGGTGCCGACACCGACCAGCCCGCCCGGCGTCGCCTCGGACAGCTTCTTCGACCCCTTGGAGATGGAGGTGATCTTGGTGACGATCGGCTCCCAGCGCACGCGGTTCTCCACCTGCACCTGGAGACCGGGACGGATCTCGAGGTCGTCGCCCTCTCGCAGGACGCCGCGCACGAGAGAGCCGCCGACGACGCCGCCGCGGATGTCCTTCCAGCCGACCCCGGGGCGGTTGATGTCGAAGGAGCGGGCGATCAGCATCACCGCCGCAGCGTTCGGGTCGCGCTCCGGCACGGGGATGGTCTGGTCCAGGGCCTGGATGAGATCCCCCAGGTTGATCCCCTGCTGCGCCGAGACGGGGATGATCGGGGCGTTCTCCGCGATCGTCCCCCTGATGAAGGCCCGGATCTGCTGGTAGTGCTTCAGGGCGTCCGCCGGGGAGACCACGTCGATCTTGTTCTGGACGATCACGATGTTCCGGATCCCCACCAGGGAGAGCGCCATCAGGTGCTCCTTAGTCTGCGGCTGCGGGCAGGGTTCGTTGGCCGCGATGACGAGCATCGCCCCGTCCATGATCGCGGAGCCCGAGAGCATCGTCGCCATCAGGGTCTCGTGCCCCGGCGAGTCCACGAACGAGACGGAGCGGAAGGGGGCCGCCTTCGAGCCGTCTATCGGGCATACGGCGGTATGCGAGTAGGATTCGGGCCCCTCGTGGTTGGCGCAGCGGTAGAACGTCGCATCCGCGTAGCCGAGGCGGATGGAGATCCCGCGTTTGATCTCCTCGCTGTGACGATCCGTCCAGGTGCCGGTCAGGGCCTTGACGAGCGTCGTCTTGCCGTGGTCCACGTGCCCCACCACGCCGATGTTCACGTCGGGTATGGTTACATCATGCAAATATGTTCGAACCTCCTGATTCAGATGAGATTGCGGCTCGCAACCCGATAATCCTGAACGTTTCCTTCAAGAGTCCTGTATATATTGGTTCCTGCCGGGTATTAAATAATGGTATATACGTCCCATATATAGGCTGTGCAGATCCCCGATCGATCGGCGGCAGTTCGCCGCCGCCTCCGCCTACTCTTTCTCCCCTCTCCGCCCGCCCGGCTGGAAGCCCGCCCGATCGGGCACGGTCCCCCCCGGCGACCAGTGGATCCCCTGCAACGAGCGGATGTGGTCCCGCCCCCGCGTCTCGGCTCTCCGCTTCTCCTCCGACTCGGGGATCGCCTGCAGGATCCCCTCGCGATGCCTCTCGATGTGGCCGCTGTACCACAGGAAGATCTGCTCCAGCTCCGACACCGCCCGGCGGCACTCCCCGGGATCGGACGATCGCCCTCTCTTCAACGCCCTCCGCACTCTCCTCTCGGCCTCGTCGCGGAGACCCTCCATGACCGTGGCATGGTAGACGGCCGAAGCCGCCGCCCGCCGCCACTCCCGCCCCGCTTCGGGGCCCTCTTCCGGTGCAGGCATACACCGCCTCCGTTGGTTGCCAGGTCCGGGAGCCCGGCATGCGGAGTGCCGCCTCTCCGATGCGGCAGCGTCCCCGTATCCGCCGGGGTGCGGATGGCGCGGGTATCCGCCCTCTCCGTTCACCCTGCGGGGCACGGAGGTACTCCCTCCGTCCCGATGGCCGCCCGGATGCAGCGATCAACTATATCGCATAGGATGACAAAAATTATGGCTGGAGTACCTAAATCTGTCTGAGGCGCCATGACACCGGATAACGAACTCTCCCGCATCGGAATCTCCCTTCCCAAACATCTCCTGGACAAGTTCGACGAGATCATCGATTACCGCGGCTACTCGTCCCGATCCGAGGGCATCCGGGACGCGATCCGCAGCTACATCACCCACTACCAGTGGATGTCCGACGTGAAGGGCGAACGGCAGGGTGTCATCACCATGATCTACGACCACGACCAGAGGGGGCTGCTCCAGACGCTCCTCGACATCCAGCACGAGTACATGGACGTCATCCAGGCATCCATGCACGCCCACGTGACCCACGACCGCTGCCTCGAGGTGATCCTGCTCCGGGGCGAAGGCTCGGACTTGAAGAACATCGCGGAGCGGCTGATGTCGCAGAAAGGGGTGGAGTCGGTGAAGCTGATCACGATCCCCCTGCGGGACTAGCCTCCGCCCTCGCAGCTCTGGTCCGTGTGCTGCCAGGCGTCCTGCATCCTGGCAAAGTCCCTCTCCTCTTCGAGCCTTTTCTTGATGTCCTCCGTGATGGTCTCCCGCTTCTGCTCCTCCCCGGCAGCGCTCACCAGGTAGTCCACCCGGTAGAGGAGGTGCGTGCAGTCCAGCTGGGCGTAGGTGTCCGCCCCGACCCGCTCCAGCCTCTCCACCCGCCCGATGGTTCCCGTGCGGGGATAGCGCACCTGCATGCCAACAACGACTTCGTCCGCGTTCATGACACGTACGAATGGTCCGGCCAAAGTATAAAAATATCCTTGCGCCATGCTAAGGTATGGGTTATACCATCCGGCGTGTGGAGAAGCGTTTTTTTCGGGGCACTCACCGCGCACGCCCCCCGGAGGATGTACACGGCGCGATCGCGCCCCTGATGCCCGCCATCGGGGTCGCGGAGGTCGTGGATATCACCGAGACCGAGCGGCTCGACATCCCCGTCTTTGCTGCGGTCCGACCCCGGACGGCGGTCGGGGCGACCCGATTCTTCTCCGGAAAGGGGATCGAGCCCCGCCAGGCGGAGGTGGCGGCGGGGATGGAGGCGATCGAACGCTACTCGGCGGAGTACCACGGGGACCGCATGGAGCTCGCCAGCTACGAGGAGATCGGGCTGACGCGGGCTCTGGATCCCCGGGATCTGATGCTCGCCCGCCCCCTGGGCGTGGGCGAGAAGATCCACTGGAGCCCGGGCTGGGACATCCTGAACGACGAGGCGGTGATGGTGCCGAGCAACGCCGTCTTCCACCCCTACATCTCGCTGGGGGAGACCGAACGTCTCTTCCGCAGCGATACCACCGGGCTCGCCGCCGGGTGCGCCATGGAGGAGGCGATCCTGCACGCCCTGATGGAGGTGGTGGAGTGGGATGCCCTGAGCGTCGCCGAGCGGAAGAAATCCCTGGGGCGGCGGCTGCGCATCGACGGGGGAGGGGATGCGCGGAATCTTCTCGACCGCTTCCAGGCGGCAGGGATCGAGATCCACCTCTGGCTCGTCGAAGGGCGCACCGCCCTTCCCACCGTCGCTGCCGCGGCGGACGATACGCAGACGCGGGATCCCGCCATGCTGGTGATGGGCGTCGGCACCCACACCAGTCCCGAGATCGCCGCGGTGAACGCCCTGCTGGAAGTGGCGGAGACCCGCTCGCTCATGCTGCACGGGATGGTGAAGGAGGAATACCGCATCGAGATGGCCCGCCGGGCGGGCTACGAGCGGCTGAAGCGCATCAACAAGGTCTGGTTCGCCCCGGCCGAGGAGGTGCGGATCGAGGACGTGGAGGACGTCAGTACTCCCTGGTTCGACGAGGACATCGATGCGGCGCTTCGGCAGGTCGGCGAGCATGCGGACCGTGTCTGCATGGTGGACCTCACCCGCACGGCGGTTCCGGTCGTGCGGATCGTCGTCCCGGGGTTCGAGCTCTCCCATGCGGATCAGGAGCGGGGCGGCAGATCCGTCTGAAATGTGCCAATCGGACCTGGCGAGGACCGGATAACCGGAATACGTCTCCGGGCAGGTGCGGCACTCTCGCGAAGGTGCACCCCCATTCCCGGGCATGTTCCCGTCTGCGACCGGAGGGGGGAGATGCAACAGAACAGGCAGACGCAGTGCGATTTCAGGGAGGCGAACGCGGATCGGGCCTGATCCACACGTATCCCTGTATCGCAGTTCCAGAGCATGCTGGGGGGCTCTCTTGCCCCCTCCCCCGAGCCCCGCCCCGGCGAATGCGACAGCCCGGAGGATACAGAGGGGAACTCACGCCAATCGGCTCTACCAATCTCGGGAGGTATCGCAGCGGCGGGGAAGGGGCGCACCCCCTCCCCCCCATGGTGCGATAGGGCCTGTTCCGGGAGGGATCTCTTTTCCACTCCAACCCGGTTTGACCTGCCATCTCGCCAGGGTCGATAGAGAATTCGGCATGTGCAGGCGGTTGTTCGCAGGGACGAGCGGATAGGGAGAGGAGGAATCTCTCAAAATCGCGCAGGTCTTCCGTGCTCTCCTGCTGGACCGGGGTCCCCCCCTCGTCCCCGCCGCCAGCCTGGTCCGCGGAAAGGCTGTTGAGGTGATGGGAATGATCCCTGACAGTGCCCTAGAACCACACTTTCTTCAGCGTTCCTATCAGGGCCCGCGTGCTCCTGCGGGGCTCGCCAGCCTCCCCCCCGGCGATCCGCTTTCCCTGGAGCGCCTGGAAGATATGGGAGACCGCCGCCCCGTGGGAGGGGCCGTAGCCCCCCTCCAGCACCAGCGCCAGGGGGAGATCGCTCGCCCCCATCAGGATGCGGGTGAGCACCCCGAAGTCCGCGGGTTGCAGGCACATGCTGCCGTGCCGGTCGTCGGCGAGCGGATCCTGGCCGGCCGAGACGATCAGCAGATCGGGGCGGAACCGCTCCAGCGCCGGCACGAACAGTTCGGTGAAGACCGCGCGGTAATCCGAGATCGTCGCCCCCTTCTTGAGGGGGACGTTCAGCGAGTAGCCCCGCCCGCTGCCGCTCCCGATCTCGTCCACCCATCCCGTCCGCGGGAAGGCGCCCTCCTGGTGGACCGAGCAGTAGAGCACCCGGTCGGACCCGTAAAAGATGTTCTGCGTGCCGTTGCCGTGGTGCAGATCCCAGTCGACGATCGCCACCCGCTCGACGGATGTGAGCGCGTTTGCCGCGGCAATCGCGGCGTTGTTCAGGAGACAGAATCCCATCGCCTGATCGGCCTCGGCGTGGTGCCCGGGCGGGCGGACGAGCGCAAAGCAGTGCTCGCCGTCCATCGCCCGCTCAACAGCCGCGATCGCCGAGCCTGCGGCGCAGGCAGCCACTTCGAACGAGTGGGCCGTGACGTAGGTGTTCGGATCGATGAAGTGGGCACCGCTGGAGATCTCCTGCAGCCAGCGGAGATAGCCGGGGTGGTGGACCCGCTCCAGGTCCCGGCGGGACGCCTTTCTCGGTTCCCGCCAGGTGATCCCGGCGGGTGCGCCGCCCAGCACCTGGCGGATCCGTGCGCCGGACTCGGTATGCGTCTCGATATCGTGTTCTGCAAAGACATCCCCGCAGATTGCCGAGCACCGCGTCATGGATCAGTTGATGTAGGTCCCCTGCATCACCGCCTCTTCCGGCACGTCGAACTGCACGCCCGTACCTGCCAGGCGGTACTTGCTCACCGCTCTCACGTCGTAGGGGCTGCCGCTGGTGGAGTAGGGGACGACGAACTCCCCGTTCTGGCTCTGCTGCCGGTAGGTGAAGTTCCGCCCGGTGTTGGAGACGAGATCGATCTCGATGATGCCTTCCCCTCTGATGTGCGCCCCGGGAACGTACTCGAATACCTTGACGTACTTGATGTCCGGCGAGGTCCCGCGGAAGATGTTCGTCGGGGACTCGTGCACCAGGCGGAAGTGGCGGAGCGCCGGCACCTGGCCCAGCGGATCGTAGATCGTGTACGGGTAGGTGTTCAGCACCGCAGCGCGGTAACCGGCCGGGGCCTTCTGGTTGTAGGCGTCGGCTGCCGCCTGCGCCTCCGCCTGGGGCATCTCCCGGGCGTTCGTCAGGACCGGCAGCGCGATGCCTTCACGAATCTGGTACTCGACGTAGTACGCCCGGGAGCCGTTCACCAGGGAGCCGTCGAAGTTGTGGAGGCGGGAGATCATCGTGCTGTAGTAAGCCGGGGTGTAGAAGCTCACCACCTGGTACGTCGAGGGATTCTCCGGGTTCGTGGCGAGGAAACTCGTGCGGTAGGGGGAGTCCCCGAGCGTGCTGTTGTACCAGGTCGCCATCGCCCAGAACTTCTGGATGTCCATCTCGATATCCGTGATCACGTAGCGGGTCCCGAGCGTATCCAGGATACCGGTCGCCGTATCCTCGGACTGCGTGATGAAGAAGGTCGAAGCACCGGTGGGCCCCGCCACCCCCGCCTGGAACGGATTGGCATTCGGTATGCGTTTGGCGATGTAGGTGATGATGTGCCCGTAGTCCCACCAGGACATGACCCCGTAGGACCCGGGAGGATACTGGTAGCCATCCCTGTCGTATACCCCGTAGTAGTCCACGCCGGGGTCCGGCGTGCTGGAATGCATCCACTCCAGTGTCTCCTTCCACTCCGGGTTCAGGCGGATCCCGCCCGAGGAGGCCACGCTGTAGCCCGATGCAAAGGAGGTGGAGATGAAGAGCAGCGCGAGGGCCGCCACCCCGAAGAACATCCCGACCTTCACCGCGCTGGGGGCGGTCCGGCTGCTCTTCGCCTCCTTTGGCTCCTTCTTCCGCCGTTTGGCCGCATGTGCAGCGGGCGTCGTCTCCGTCTCCTTCCCCTCGGGGGAGGCGGCGGAGACACCCCTGCGGACGAAGGAGAGCGTGTCTTTCCATCCCATGTCCAGAATCCAGCCGATCGCGACCGCGGAGAGCAGCACCACGTTCACCGCCATGTAGTACTCGTAGCGGACGTGCTGGATGGTGGAGACGAGGATCACAAGAGACCAGACCAGGGCGAACATCGCATCGGACCGCTCCTCTTTCACGTTCCAGTAGAGCAGGGCGCCGATGCCGGCGACCATCAGGATGAGCCCGTAGTTGAACGCGTACCATGCGCCCGCAAACGACCAGGGCTGCGCCTCCTGCACCGTGAGGGCGGTCGCCGGCTGGCCGAAGAACTGGAAGAGTCCGCCGAGCAGAGTGGCGGAGATCGCCGGAGCCAGAACGGCGATGCCCGCCGCCCCGATGACGCCGATGGCGGCAACCGCCGCGGGATAGTAGATCTTCGGCCGCCCCTGCAGGAACCGCGCCAGCGCATACAGCACGACGGTCGCCGCCATCAGGGCCCCATAGGCGACGATGTGCCCGAAGGAGTAGGAGATGAGGGAGAGTCCGCTCGCCCTGAAGCCATAGGCGGCGAGCCCGATAGACGCGATCGAGAACACGAGCAGGTTCGTCAGGAGGAGATAGTCGCCGGACCTCCCCTTCCAGAAGTCGACGACGAACTGGACGACGGTGAACACCGCGACGATCAGGGCGAAGAGGATCATCGTGGGCATCGTGAAGAGCCCCAGGAGGTAGAGGATGCCGCTCGCGACGGAGAGGGCTGCCGGCACCTTCAGGGTGTCGAGACGTTTGAAGTCCACCGGATGACGCCGCACGTAGTTCAGGGTGTAGATGTATCCCAGGGCGAAGAGCGCGGAGAAGAGCGCTTCGGCGATGTGGTGGTCGAAGTACCCGAAGAGGGAGCGGTAGAAGTACTGGCCGGAGACTACCGCGATCAGCAGGGACGCGATGAGACCGGTCTTCCAGTCGGCGACGATACGGCCGATGGCGTACATCACCGGCACCATCGCCGCCGCCAGCAGGGGTGGCGTGATGAGCCCGGCGAAGGCGATCTCGGGGCGGGTGCTGGCGCCCAGCAGAATCGCCACGAACGATGCGATATACGTCATCACGGGCCCCCAGTTCACCGGCGACCCGTAGGGGTACTGGGACATCGGATCGAACCAGGAGTATGTCGGGAAATTCCGGAGCATGTGCTCCACCTGGCGGAGGTTGTAGAAGGGATCGTCCATCGCGACAAAATTCAGGATATCCTGATTCCCGACCGCGAACGACGGCAGCACCCGGATCCAGAAGGTGAAAAGGGAGATCAGGACGAGAGAGATCGCGATGATGTAGCTCCTGTAGTTGCTCAGCTCAACGCGCGTCATTAGAGTCTCCTTTTAATGTCTCGATTGGAGATATTAATAAATTTGGTTGGGATTGCAGCGGCGAATTCTGCCGATTTGCCGCTGCGATGCCGGTCATCGCAACCCATCCGACAGAAGGGTGCGGGCGAACGGCCACGGCGGAGACGCCGCATACGGTACTCCCGATCCCGCGCCCGGCACCCGCCCTTTTGAGGCATGGCGTTCCGTCCCGGGGCATCCGCGGGGGGCGAAGGGGCTGGCGTCAGTTCGGGCTCTTTCTCGAGGTGCTCTCCCATGCCCGCACGTCGGTCCCGAGCTTCAGCAGACCCATCAGCAGGCAGATCTGGTTGAAGACGAAGGCGTTCAGGAAAGCAGTCCGGAAGAGCGCCATGGTCGCGGCGAGACCCGCGACCAGAACGGCGGCGAAGAGCGGGGCGATCAGGAGCAGCCCCAGGAGCGCCAGGATACTGCCCGCCGAGAAGATCGCCGGCGTGAACAGGAACATCCAGATGCGGAGGGGGTAGACGAACCGCGAGAACGGGCGGTCCGACCGGAGCAGGTCCAGGTTGTTCAGGGTCGCCTCGATCAGCCCTGTCGCCCGCCGCACCTTCTGGCGGTACTGCTTCGGGATGCCCTCCGGGATCTCCTCGAACACCACCGCACGGATCTCGTACACCGCCCGGCGGCCCCGGCGTATCGCCTCGAACGCCGTGTTGGCGTCGTCCGCACCCCGCCGATCCTCGATCCGCTGGATCTCGGAGCGCTTGAAGGCCACGAGAGCGCCGTTGAACGTGTAGCAGGCGTCAATCGCGCTCTCCCAGTCGCACATCCGCCCATAGTACCCCCGGTAGACGCTCTCCATCGCCCGCGTGGAGGTCCGATCCGGGAGGGGGCGCAGGTCCCCGCACACCGCGACGATTGCATGGTCGCTCACGAGCCGCGCGATCAAGAGGAGGAGGGCATCCTGTTCGAAGAAGACGTCGGCATCCGTAGTGACGACGATATCGTGGGAGGCGAGCGAGATCGCACGGTTGTAGGAGCGGGCGGGCCCCAGGCGTTCGGTATTGGCGACGACCCTGTGGCGGATGCCGAGCCGTTCCAGGGTCGCCTCAGCGATATCCCGCGTGCCATCGGTGGAGCAGTCGTCCACCAGGATCACCTCGTAGAGGTCCCGCGGGTAGGAGGACCGCGAGAGGTTTGCGAGACGCCGCTCCAGAACCGCCGCCTCGTTGTAGGCGGCGATGACGATGCTGACGGGAGGGAGGGAGGACGGGATCGGGGCTGCCGGGAGCTTCCTGCCCGCCGTGACGCCCAGGAGATACACCGCATAGGGGAGAATGGCAAGGATCAGGAGCGATGCCCCCAGCTCCAGCAGCATGGTTAGATCTCTATCGGGATGCTATTTAGCAGTTGGTCTGCCGCACTTCGATTCCGGCACGGGATCGAAGCGGGAGGGGATGGCTGTTCTTGTCGCCCCGCCCGATGCCCTTGTAGACGAACCCCGCACCGATGAAGAGATCCGGATCCACGACGTTCCGCCCGTCGACGATGACGGGGTGCTCCGTCCCCATCGCCTGCCGCAGAGCGGACGGAGAGAGGGCGGCGTACTCACGGTGGTCGGTGAAGATGGCGACGGCGTCCGCGCCGTCCAGCGCCTCGCGGATGTCGCGGAGGATCGGAACATCGGGGTAGTGCTCCACGTAGGGATCGTGGACACGGACCTCGGCACCGGCATCGAGCAGCAGGTCCCGGTACGGCTCGGCCGGCGTGTTCCGTGCATCGTCCGAGTTGCGGATGAAGGCCCAGCCCAGGAGGGCGACCCGGGAGGTGGCAGGCCGCTTGCCAATCCGTGCGAGAGCCTCCGCCGTGAGGGTGAACATGTGGCGGGGCATGAAGTCGTTGATCGCCCGCGCCAGGGTGAAGAGGGACTCCCGCCCCTCGGGGTAGTCCAGCGGGCCCCCGCTGGTGCGGGCGCCCCGCTCCAGGTGGTAGGTGTCCTTGGTCAGGCAGTGCCCGCCCACGCCCGCGCCCGGGTGGAGGACGGCGCGGGTGATCCCGTCGCCCTTCAGGCTGTCGATGCCCGCCCGCACGTCGTAGACGTTGATGCCCATCGCCTCGCAGTAGAGGGCCAGTTCGTTGATGGCGGCGATCTGGAGGTCGCGGAACGTGTTCTCGGCGGTCTTGGTCACCTCGGCGGCCGTCGCCGTCATGGGGATGACCCTCCCCGCGGTGAGGATGGGGGAGTAGAGCTCGACCGCCCTCTGCGTGCTGACCGGATCGATCCCTCCCACGATGCGATCGTGCTCGCGGAGGTTGCGCAGCAGCCGCCCGACCATCACCCGCTCGGGCGCATGGGCGAGGGCGAACTCCTCCCCGGCGCGGAGACCGGACTCCGACTCCAGGACCTCCCGCGCCGCCCCCGCCGTGGTGCCGGGGGTGACCGTCGACTCCAGCACCACCAGGGTGCCGGGCGTGATGTGCCGCCCGACCGTCTTCAGCCCCTCGAAGAGCGCGCTGAAGTCCGGTTCCAGGTCTTTCGGGTTCGCAAACGGCGTCTGGATGGCGAGCGTGACCGCGTCGAGATCGCCGACCTTCGAGAAGTCCGAGGTGCAGCGGAACCGCCCGGCGCGGACCACCTTCGCGATGAGATCCGCCAGGCCGGGCTCCTCTCCCCGGAGCGGACTCTCCCCGCGGTTCAGCATCTCCACCTTGTACCCGGAGGTGGACGATGCCCGCTGGAACCCGTACACGAAATCGAATGCCTTCGAGTCCGCAAAAAGCGCAGCGGCCGGGATCCCCACGTATCCCATGCCGACGACACCGATCCTCCGTATGGGACCGCGCTCCCTGAGCAGTGCAGCCAGTCTCTCGCTCATTCTGCCAAGACCTGTATCCCGTGAATATTTCAAGCTATCCGGATGCGGCGGCAGTCGCGGCCGCATCGCGGATTCCGAAGTTGCCCGCCCGGATCTCCTCGCAGATCCGCAGGTTGTGGAGCGCCTGCTGCGGCGTCACGGGGAACTCGCTCCCCCGGCGGATGCACTGGACGAACGTTCCCAGCTCCAGCTTCAGGGGCTCCACCTTGTTCACCAGCACCTTCTCGATGATGTTCTCCTGGATGTAGCGCCCGTCCCGCAGGCTGTACTTCTCGGGCTTGCGGTAGACGAAGACCTCCTGGGTCATGAAGTCGCCCTCCACCGAGCACTCCTCGTCCTCCACGTAGATCATGCGGATCTTCTTGGAGGCTTTCCGGCTCGCGGACAGGTAGACGGGAGTCGGGCCGAACTTCAGCAGCGCCGAACAGAAGTCGTCGTTCCCGACACTCGAGAGCTGGTAGGGCCCGCCGAAGAGGCGGTGGAACACGATGTCGATGTCGTGGATCATCAGGTCCTCCACGACCGATGTGCCCGTCATGCGGGCGGATGCGGGATTGTGCCGTTTCAGCTCCACGTAGAGGGGGTTGCGGTTGATGCGCCGGATCTCCTCGACGATCGGGTTGAACCGCTCGATGTGGCCCACGCCCACGACCAGGTGCTCCGGTATCGCCGCGATCAGATCGGCGCCGTCCGCGGTGCTGGCGCAGAGCGGCTTCTCGATGAGCGTGTGCACCCCCCGCCGGAACGCCTCCAGCGCCACGGTGTGGTGGTGGGGCGTGGGGACGCAGATGCTCACGGCGTCCACCCGTTCGAGCAGTTCTTCCGACGATCTGCAGGGGATCGCCCCGCAGGCGGCTGCGGCGGACTCTGCCGCCCGGGCGTCCGGATCGTGGACGTAGAGCCGGTCCACGTCTTTGAGCTCGGAGAGGACGCGCACGTGGTTGCGCCCCATCGCCCCCACGCCGATGACACCGACATCCATGGCTAGCCGACCTCGTTCAGGACCGAACAGACGTAGTCCAGCTGCTCGTCCGTCACCCCGGGATGGACGGGGAGGGAGAGCACCTGCGCCGCCAGCCTCTCCGCGACGGGACACAGCCCGTTGGAGGACGGAGAGCGGTAGAGCGGCTGCATGTGGAGGGGGATCGGGTAGTGGACAGCGTTCCCCACGCCCCGCCCGTTCAGGTACTGCGACAGGGCATCGCGCGCCAGGGGGCAGGACTCCTCCACCCGCACCACGTACTGGTGGTAGACGTGCCGCACGCCGGGCATGCAGAACGGCAGGGATAGCCCCCGTGTGCGGATATGGCGATCGTAGTAATCGGCGTTGTGGCGGCGGCGCTCGTTGAACCCCTCCAGCTTCTGGAGCTGCACCAGCCCGATCGCCGCCTCCAGGTCCGTCATGCGGAGGTTGTAGCCGAGTGTGGTGTGCAGGTACTTCTGGCTCTGCCCGTGGTTGATGAAGAGGCGGACCCGCTCCAGGAACGCGGGGTCGTCCGCGGTGACCATGCCCCCCTCGCCGGTGATCATGTTCTTCGTCGCGTAGAAGGAGAAGCAGCCGGCGATCCCGAAACTCCCCACCTTCCTGCCGCCGTACGTCGCCCCGTGCGCCTGCGCTGCATCCTCGACGAGGAGGAGGGCGCGATCCTCGCAGATCTCCTGCACCGCCGCCAGATCGAAGGGCTGACCGAAGAGGTGGACCCCGACGACCGCCTTCGTCCGGGGCGTGACGTGCTCTGCCAGGCTCGCGGGATCGATGTTGAACGTGGAGCGGTCCACGTCCACGAAGACCGGCGTCGCGCCGCACATCGAGACGCTGCTCGCGGTGGCGAAGAAGGTGAACGACGGCACGAGCACCTCGTCCCCGGGGCCGATGCCCGCGGCGTGGAGCGCCGCGTGGAGGGCGGCGGTGCCGGAGTTCGTGGCCACCGCGCCGCGGGTGCCGCAGTAGTCGGCGAACCGCTGCTCGAACTCGGCGACCAGCTTCCCCTGCACCAGCATGCCCGACTGGAGCACCTGCAGCACCCCCTCCGCCTCCTCCTGCCCGAGGGCGGGGCGGGCGATAGGAATCTGCATCACTGCACCCCTTCGGGAAGTGCGCGGATCCGGGCGGGAGCGCCTATCGCGAGCATGCGGGGCGGGACGTCCCGTGTCACGACGGCACCGGCGGCGACCAGCGCGCCTTCCCCGACGGTCAGCCCCGGCAGGATGGTGGCGTTCGCGCCGATGGTCGCGCCGGCCTCCAGCGTCGGTCCCCGCAGTTCCGGCCGCCCGTGCGGGGGATATCGATCGTTCGTCAGCACCACGTTCGGCCCGATGAAGACCCGGTCCCCGATCGTGGTGTGCGTCGGGATGAACACCATGCTCTGGACCCGCACGTCGGATCCGATGGTGCAGTGGCCCTCCACGATCGTGGCGGTCCCCAGAGCGACCCGGTCGCCGATGCGCGTCATCTCCCGCACCAGCACGTTGTGGCCGGTCGAGAAGTCGTCGCCGATCGTCACGTCGCAGTAGAGGATCGTTCCGGAACGCAGCACCGCGTTCCTGCCGACGGTAGTGCCCGGATACCCTTCGCTGCCCATCCGCGAGCGGGAGGGGAACCCCAGCGTTACCGGTTCGAAGATTGTCGCCCCTTCTCCGAGGCGGTTCGTGCCGTACTCCATCATTCGACAGTCACACTCTTGGCAAGATTTCTCGGTTTATCGATGTCACGGTCGAGCGCTCGTGCGGTGTGGTAGGAGAGCAGCTGGAAGACGACGCTCGACGTGAGCAGCCCGACCAGGTAGGAGGTCTTCGGCAGGGGGATGAAGATGTCCACCACCTCGGCAAGCTGGGTGTCCCCCCGCTCGCCGAGCGCGATCACCGGCGCCCCCCGCGCCTTCATCTCCTTGATGTTCGAGAGCATCACCCCGTAGGTGTTCCCGGGAAGGCAGACGGCGACGACCGTCGTCTTCGGCGTCAGCAGGGCGAACGGCCCGTGCTTCAGCTCCCCGGCGGCGTAACCTTCGGCCGGGATGTAGGAGATCTCCTTCATCTTCAGCGCGCCCTCCAGGGAGACGGGGTAGAAGGGGCCCCGCCCCACGAAGAAGATATGATCGGCACGCCTGCAGAGCTCGACCCCCTCCGTCACGTCGAGAGACAGCGCCTCGCTGATCGCCAGGTGCGCGCGGGAGAGCGCGTCGGTGAGCTCGCCGTCGCAGAGCGCGTTCGCTATCTGCATGAACACCGCGATCTGGGCGATGAACGACTTCGTCGCCGCCACCCCGATCTCCGGGCCGGCCCGCATGAGCAGTGTGCGGTCGGCGATCCGGGTCACGGTGCTGCCCTGCACGTTGGTGATGGCGAGCGTCGGGCAGTTGTATGTCTTGGCCTTCCGCAGGGCCGCCAGCGTATCCGCGGTCTCGCCGGACTGCGTCACGCCGATCACCAGCTCCCGCAGCGGCGGGGTGAAGTACTTGAACTCGGAGGCGAACTCCACGCGCACGGGGATGCCGCAGAGCCCCTCCAGAAGATACTTGAAGATCAGCCCTGCGTGGAGCGACGTCCCGCAGGCGACCACGGTCACGGAGGAGCTGCCCCGGAACATCCCGCTGATCTCCGGGTCCGCCGCGGAACGGAACGTCTCGTAGAAGACCTGCGGCTGCTCGTAGATCTCTTTCAGCATGTAATGCTCGAAGGCGCCCAGTTTGACGTCCTCCATGCCCCAGTTCACCGTCTCCAGGGGCCGCTCGACGACCCTCCCCCGGTTCCGGATCTCGACTCTCTCCGCCTCGATCGTGGCGACATCGCCATCCTCGAGGAAGATCACCCGCTCGGTGTACTCCAGGAGCGGGGTCATGTCCGAGGCGGCGAGGAGCTCCCCGTCGCCGATCCCGAGAACGAGGGGGCTCTTCTCCCGGGCGGCGACGATGCGGGGGTCGTCCCGGGCGATGGCGAGCAGCGCGTACGAACCGTGCAGCCTGCCGATCGCCGCCTCGACGGCCGAGAGCAGGTCGCCCTCGAAGTTCTCCTCGACGAGGTGGGCGATCACCTCGGTGTCGGTCTCGGAGCGGAAGGTGTGGCCGCGGGCAGCGAGCTCCTTCCGCAGTTCGATGAAGTTCTCGATGATGCCGTTATGGACCACGGCGATGGAGGCTGTGCAGTCCACGTGGGGATGGGCGTTCCTGTCGTTCGGCTCGCCGTGGGTGGCCCAGCGGGTGTGCCCGATGCCCACCCTGCCGTGCAGGCGATTGCCGGAGAGCGCCGCATCGGAGATCTTGCCCGCGCGCTTCACCACCTCGAGACTCGACCCGACCGTGGCGATGCCGAAGGAGTCGTAGCCCCGGTACTCCAGCTTCCGGAGGCCCTGGATCAGCACCGGAGCCGCGTCCCGCCGCCCGATATACCCGATGATCCCGCACACCTAGATCACCACGACTCCCTCGGGGACCTGCCCCGTGATGGTGCGCCCCTCCCGAATCGCGACGTTGTTGCCCACGATGCAGTTCCGGAAGACCGTGAAGGGGGCGGCACGCACCCGGTCGCCCAGGATGGCGCCGAAGCGGGCCCTGTGCAGTCCGCTGTCGATCTTGAAGATCGTCTCGTCCTGGCGGCTCGTGGTGTGGTCCGACAGCACGCAGCCGCTGCCCACGACCATGTCGCAGATGCGGGAATGGGAGCCGATCCGGGTATCGTCCATCAGGAGCGCGTTGCCGAGAAGGCTGAACGGCTCGATCTCCACCCGCGACCCGATGCTGGACTGGGGCATGATGCAGCAGTTCGGACCGATGCGGCAGTCATCGCCGATGACGACCGGACCGTAGACGACGGTGTTGGGGCCGATAACCGTGCCGTTCCCGATGCTGACCGGGCCCTGCAGGGTGACGCTCCCGTGCAGGGTGCCGCCCCGCCGGGAGGCCACGCCTTTGAGCAGCTGCGCGTTCAGCTTCAGGATGTCCCAGGGATAGATCGCATCCTGCCAGTCTTCGGCGTACACCGCCTTCATGCGGAACCCCTCTTTGAGCATGCAGCCGACGACATCCGGAATCTCCGTTCTATTCAGGTGCTGGATAAAATCTTTCTGGAGAGAGAAGATGCCGGTGCTGACCGTATGCGTGGGCGCGAGTTCGGGCTTCTCCACGATGTCGACGATCCGGTCCCCGCTGATGACGACGACTCCAAAGTTCGAGGGGTTCGGGTGCTCCTTCACCAGCATCGCGTTCGTCTCGTCTTTGATGCGGGCGATGGACTTCGGGTCGATGTAGTTGTCGCCGGGGAGCAGCAGGAAGTCCTCGCGGATCTCCTTTTCCGCCGCCTTCAGGGCATGGGCGGTGCCCAGCTGGCGGTCCTGCACCACCACCGTCACCGGGATGTCCAGCTGGTTCAGGTACGTGCTCACCTGCTCTTTCCTGTATCCGATGACGATGATGATGTCCCGGATCCCGTTTTTCACCAGGGAGTCGATCACGTAGCCGATGATCGGACGGTTGGCGATGGGGATCATCGCCTTGGGTCTGCTGCCCGTGAGGGGGCGCAGACGGGTTCCTTCCCCGGCAGCCAGTATAACCGCTTGCATCGTTTCCCTACCGTATCTGTGTCCCGCTCTCGATGCAGCCCTCGACCCGGGAGTGCGGCGCGACGAGCACTCCGGAACCGATCACGCTCCCCACGTTGATCGAGCAGTTGATGCCGAACTGGACGTCGTCGCCGACGATCGCCCCGAACTTGATCCTGCCGCTGTCCGTCCCGCAGACCTGCACCGTGCGGCGGTCGTGCCGCAGGTTGGCGATCTTGGTGCCGGCCCCGAAGTTGCAGCCGCTGCCCACGATGCTGTCGCCCACGTAGTTGAAGTGGGGGATCTTCGTGCGGGCCATGACGATTGAGTTCTTGATCTCGGTGGCGTGGCCGATGTGGCAGCCGTCCCCGATGGACGTCGCCCCCCGGATGTAGGCGTGGGGTCCGATGCGGCAGTTCTCGCCGATGATGCAGGGGCCCTCTATGTAGGTCCCGGCGGCGATCACGCTGCCCTTCCCGATGCTCACGTTCCCCTTCAGGACCACGCCCTCTTCGACGGTCCCCTCCCGATCGCCCGGCAGGGAGGCGAGGAGCGAGGCGTTCGCGCCCAGCAGATCCCAGGGGTGCCCGACATCGAGCCAGAACGAGAGGAGGTGTGCCCGGAGGCGCTCCTCCCGGATGTAGATCTCCATCGCGTCCGTCAGCTCGAACTCCCCCCGCCCGGAGAGCCGCACCTGCTCGAGGTGCTCGAAGACGTCCGGGTCGAGGAGGTACGCACCCGCATTGACGAGATTGCTCTTCGGTGCGGAGGACTTCTCCTCCAGGCTGACGATCCGATCCCCCTCGAGAGTCACCACGCCGTAGTCCTGCGGGTGATCCGTGGGGCAGACGGCGATGCAGGGCGGCTCGCATCGGGAGAGCGCGGCGATGTCCTCGCTTTTCAGGATCATGTCCCCGTTCAGCATGAGGAAGCGGTCGTCGACGAACCCCGATGCCGCCTTCAGGGCGTCTGCCGTCCCCAGCTGGCGTCGCTGCGTCACGTAGCGGATTCGGATTCCCAGGCGCTCGCCGCCGCCGAAGTAGGACCGGATCTCCCGTTCGCCGTAGCCGACCACGAAGACGAACTCCGCGATCCCCGCATCCCGGGCTGCCAGCACCAGGTGCTCCACCATGGGGCGGTTGGCGATGGGCAGCATCACTTTGGGGCGGTTGGCGGTGAGCGGCCGCATCCGTTTACCCTCCCCGGCCGCCAGCACGATACACTCCATACCCGATTGCTCCTGTGCTCTAGAACTCTATACTATGATCATTACTTTAAGAAGATTTCGCAGATTTGAGGAGTTTCTTCCCCTTCTGGAGGAGGTCTCTAGCCTTCTCCGCCGTCGTCCCCTCGGCGGTCAGCCGCACCTTCGGTTCGGTCCCGCTCGCCCGGATCAGGAGCCATCCCCCCTCCTCCTCCAGCCGGATGCCGTCGGTGGGCTTCTCGGCGCCCAGGGCGCGGAGCACGTCCGCCGGCGCGGGGCAGCGGAAGGAGTCCCGGAGGATCGGGTAGCGGGGCATGCTGTCGATCTCCGCGGCGACGTCCCGTTCGGATGCGATCTCGCAGAAGAGCGCCGCCGCGTAGGGGCCGTCGGGGCAGTAGGAGTGCCCGGGAAATATCCAGGCGCCCGAAGGCTCCCCGCCGAACTCGCCCCAGCGCCGCAGCTCCTCGGAGACGTAGGTGTCGCCGACCGGGGTGCGGCGGACCTCGGCGAGATCCTCGATCGCCATGGAGGCGTCGACCGTGGTCACAACGCGGCGGCACTCCAGGTAGCCCGCGAAGAGCATGAGCATGCGGTCACCGTCGATGTAGCGCCCGCGGTTGTCGAAGGCCATCATGCGGTCGGCATCCCCGTCGTGCACCACGGCGCAGTCGGCCCCCAGCCTCCGCACCATGCCGCCTAGGTAGGGCAGGTGCTGCTCGAGGGGTTCGGAGGGGCGGGCGAACCGCCCGCTCGGGTTGCAGTTCAGGCTGCGGACGGCGACCCCGGCGTCCCCCAGCAGATGCGGCGTGACCACGCTGCCGGCCCCGTTGCCGCAGTCCAGCACCGCCGTGATCTCCCGCGCGAGGGAGGCGGCCCCGAGGATGGCGTCCCGGTAGGGCGTGATCGCGTCCAGGGGGTGCAGGCTCCCCTGCCCGTCCCAGCCCTGCAGGTGCTGCCCGGAGAGCAGCCGCTCCATCTCCTCCTGCTGGCTCTGCCCGAAGGAGGAGCCGTCCGGGTTCAGGAGCTTCAGCCCGTTGTAGGGCTCCGGGTTGTGGGAGGCGGTGATCATGCAGCCTGCATCCGCGTTCCGCGCCGCGAAGGCGATCGCCGGTGTCGGCGCGATGCCGGCGTCCCCCACCGATGCCCCCGAGGAGAGGATGCCGCCGATCGCCGCGCTGGCGAGGACCGGACCGCTGGTGCGCGTATCCCGCCCCACCACGATCCGCTCCCGCCCCCGGGCTAGCGCCGAGCCCACGCGGACCGCCAATTCGGCCAGCCCGAAGTCGTACTCCCGCCGGATTCCGGATGAGCCGAAGAGCATAGAAGGGGAGTAAGACGTTCCCGTATTAATAGGCTCTCTCATCTGCCGTAGGGGCACCAGTGCTCCGCGGAGAGCAGCGCGGACAGCCCGGCCGTGGAGGGGCCCAGGTAGAGGATGCGCTTCTGCTCCCGGTGCTCCCCGAGGACGCGGAGCCCCGCGTCCGAGAGGAGGCCGTCGGCGCCGACCAGGAGAACGTCGGCCCGTGCGGGATCCGGCACAAGCTGCACCGCCAGATCCCGATCGAGCGCCTCGACACGCCCGACCGCGTAGAGCGGACTCCCCGCGAGCTCGTCCCGCAGCCGGGCCAGGCAGGGCGCATGGCACTCCTCGCGGCAGGCGGAGAGCCTCCGCGCCAGCATCAGGAAGCCGCTGACCGCGTTCAGGACGGCGATGGCCGCGGTCCGCTGGCGGGGGGCGGCGAGAGCCGCCCCGAAGAGGAAGCTCACCCGGGTCGTGCCCTCCACGGGGGCGTCCGTCGTGACGTGCCCCGTCTTTCCCCCGAACGTCGCCTGGATGCAGACGCCGCGGTTGTACTGGCAGCGGGCTGCATCCGGCGCCCGCGCCAGGGTGACGGACTGATCCTCGAAACCGGTCCCCTCCAGAGACTCCCGCAGGCGCTCCACGGCGTCATTCAGCAGCGGCATGCCGCGCCTCCTCCCCGCCCGGAGCCCCCTGAACGAGCACCACGCGGGCGGGCGAGCCGTCCAGGCCCGTCAGGCGGAGGGGGAGGGCGATCAGCCAGTAGTCGCCCTCCGCGATCCCGCTCAGGTCCAGCATCTCGATAATCGCGACCCCGCGGGAGAGGAGCGTGCGGTGCACCCGTCCGCTGCCGTCCATCCCCTCGACGGAGGGCGAGTCGATCCCCAGGCAGTCGATGCCCGCCTGGACCGCGCAGGAAGCGGCTGCCGGGGCGAGGTGAGGGTATTCCGGCGTGAACCAGCGCCGTTCCGAGTACCATGTCTTCAGGAGAACCTTCCGCGCACCCGCCAGCCGCCCCTCGAGATCTTCGGGGCCGATGCGGCGTTCGACGTGGCGGAGATCGAGCACCCGGCAGGGCCCGACGAGCGAGGAGAAGGGCACACGGTCGATGGGCGCCCCGCCCTCCAGGAAGTGGAGCGGGGCGTCGATGTGGGTGCCGGAGTGCGTGGACAGGTGCAGCTCCGTGATCCGGCTGGCGCCCGAATCGTGCACCGCGAAGCGGATCTCCGGATCGCCGGGGAAGACCGCCGTATCCCCGGCGAGAGGGCGCGTCGCGTCGAAGAACCTCATAGGTAATCCCGCTCCCAGCCGAACTCGCCGATCAGCGGGACAAACATCACGGCACCGTGGCTCTCCCGCAGCAGCCTGCCGTCCCTTTTCACCACCTTCAGGAGCTCCTGGTAGTCCCTCCCCCCCACCGGCGCGACCAGCCGCCCGCCCTCCGCCAGCTGCTCGAGGAGGGGTCCCGGGACCTCGGGCGTGGCGGCGGTGACGATGATGGCGTCGTACGGCTGCTCCGCGGGGTAGCCCAGGGTGCCGTCGCCCACGACCACGACGGCGTTGCGGATGCCGAGCCGTTCGAGGTTGCGGCGGGCCATCTCCGCCACCTTCGCGATCCGCTCGACCGTGATCACGCGCTCGACGAGGCAGCCGAGGATCGCCGCCTGGTAGCCGCTGCCCGCCCCGATCTCGAGGACGCGATCCGTGGGCTGCACCTCCAGGAGCTCGGTCATGCGCGCCACGATGTAGGGCTGGGAGATCGTCTGGCCCTCCCCGATGGGGAGCGGCCTGTCCTGGTAGGCGGCATCCACGAAGCCGGCGGGGACGAAGAGGTGGCGCGGGACGGTGCGCATCGCCTCGAGCACCCGCGGGTCCCTGACCCCCCGCGCCTCGATCTGGGATGCCACCATCCTCTCCCGCTCCTGCCGGTACGGATCGTCTCCCGCCACGGGACCGCCTCCCCCCCTAGAACCCCGCCTCCGCGGCATCGATGGCCGCGTCGATCTGCTTCTGCAGCAGATCGGGGAGACCGGAGATCTTCACGTCGAGGAAACCCCGGATAATGGTTGCCGTGGCCTCCTCCTCGGTCAGCCCGCGGGCCATCAGGTACTCGATGTCCTCCTGCGCGATCTTGCCCACCGAGGCCTCGTGCGAGAGGTCCGTGCCGACGACCAGCCCCTCGATCTCGGGGATGGCGTGGATGCGGCCGTCTTTTAGGATCAGGCCCTTGCACTCCAGGTGGCCCCGGGAGCCTTCCACGGATCCGAGGATGTGCCCGCGGGAGATGATCGTGCCCCCGGTTGTGATCGCCCGGGTGATCAGGTCCGCGCTCGTCCCCCGCGCGGCGAGCACTGCCCGCGAGCCCAGGTCCAGCCGGGAGCCGGGAGCGGCGATGACCAGGCTGTTGAACCGCCCGCTCGCATTCTCCCCCTCCAGGGAGGCGGCCGGGTACATCTGGATGGTCCGCACGGGCTGCATGCAGACGTAGTTGGAGGTGAAGCTGCCGTTCTCCTGAACGATCGCCGCACTCCGCGGGAAGACGCTGATGTTCTTCGCCCAGTTGTGGATCATCGTCGAGGTCACGCGGGCGCCCTTCCCCACGTAGAACTCGGTCACACCCAGGTGGGAGCCGTACACCGCCTGCGTCGAGCTCGCACACCCTGAGATGAGGTGGATCTCGGCCCCTTCGCGGGCGATGACGATGTTGTGGACGGTCTGCACCGGGGACTTCGAGAGGAGCAGGCAGGCCTGGAGGGGGAGGATGGTCTTCGCCCCGGCACTGGCAATCACCACGAGACCCTGCGGGGTCTCCTGCTTTGCCACGAGTTCGGTGTACTTGTCCCTGTCGCGCGGCACCGCCCTGAAGTAGTAGTCCTGCAGCCAGTCGTACTTCTTCAGGGCCGCCGCAAGGGGGATCATCTCGATCCCCTCGTTCTCGCAGGTCGTCTGCAGGATCTCCTGATCCAGCTGGAAGTAACTTCCGCAGCGGCTCTCCATCGAGATATCGAGCCCCGTCTGCTCCAGCCGTCTTCTGTCCTCCTCCGTGAGGGGCAGCCTCTCCCCTACAGCATCTGCTGGCATACCATACACTCCTTGTAGCCGTGCTCTTTTATCATCTTCAGGATCTCGCGGGGGTTGCCGTGGCAGCGGATCTCGCCCTCGCAGAGGACGTGCCCCACGTCGGCCTCGATGTAGTCCAGGATGTAGCCGGTGTGGGTGATGATGAGCCCGCTCTTGGTGCGGTGCAGGATGTGCTTGTCCTTGTCCAGGAGGCGGGCGATGGCGCTCCCCATCAGGGAGATGTTCTCGAGATCCACCCCGCTCTCCGGCTCGTCCAGGAGGAGGCAGTCGGGGTGCTGGACCGTCAGCTGCAGCACCTCGCTCCGCTTGATCTCGCCCCCCGAGAACCCCTTGTTGATGTCCCGCTCCAGGAAATTCTCCATGTTGAGCTCGCGGGCGTGCTCCTGGATCGCGTCCGCGGGCATGTGCGATGTGACGGAGAGGAGCTTGCCGAGCTTGAGGCCGTCGATGGTGGGCGGGCGCTGGAAGAGCATGCCGAGGCCCCGCTGCGCCCGTTCGTGGATGGGCATATGGGTGATATCCTCGCCTTTGAAGAGGATCCGTCCCCGGGTCACGCGGGGACCGGAGAATCCCATGATGGCAAACAGAAGCGTGGTCTTCCCGGAGCCGTTGGGGCCCATCAGCACGTGGGTCTCTCCCTTCCCGATATGCAGGTCGATGTCGTGGAGTACCTCTCTCTCCCCCACGTGAACCCGCAGGTCTTCGATGTCGAGCATATGGAACTCTGGATGTACATGCCCCCTGAAAGATTAAACGTTTTATCCCTTTCCCCGAAAGGGGGCGGAGGGGCGCGCGGAGCAGCCGCACCCCGACACTTTCGCGCCGCACGCCCTGAAAGGACTTATACCTTCCTTCCCCCGTCTGTATGGCATGAACGGAGCAACATTTGTCTACCTGAAGGAGAGAGCCGCACAGTACCGCCCGGTCCGCCGCCGGAGCCAGATGAGCAAGATCAGTTACCTGAAAAGCCGCGAACTCGCCTGCCGGAATCCCGATGGCTATTCTTAAACGGTTCCGCGCCCTACCGGATCCGGGGTAGTACCGGGATGCGGCCCGAGAAGGTGAGGGACAAACCCGCCAAAGAGCGGATCCGGAAGGGCACCAAGGGAGCCAACCAGGCAGTGCCGAGCCCGGAATCCCGCGACATCCTGCCCTTCGTCAACGCCATCGTCTGCGGGGACGCAGTAACTGTTCTCTCCGCCCTCCCCGGCGGATGTGTCGACCTCATCATCACCTCCCCGCCCTACAACTTCGGGCACGCCTACGCCCAGGATCCCCACAGCGATACGAGGGAGTGGAACGAGTACTTCGAGAAGCTGGGCGCCGTATGGACGGAGTGCTACCGCATCCTGAGACCGGGCGGGCGGCTCGCGGTCAACGTCCAGCCGCTCTTCTCCGACTATATCCCGACGCACCATATCCTCTCACGGCAGCTGCTCGACCGGGGCTTTCTCTGGAAGGCCGAGATCCTCTGGGAGAAGCACAACTACAACGCCAAGTACACCGCCTGGGGGAGCTGGAGGTCCCCCTCCATGCCCTACCTGAAGTACACCTGGGAGTTCATCGAGGTCTTCGACAAGGAGACGCACAAGAAGAGCGGTCGCCGGGAGGATATCGACATCACGGACGCCGAGTTCAAGGAATGGGTGATCGCCCGCTGGTCCTTCCCTCCCGAGATCCGCATGAAGCACTACGGGCATCCGGCCATGTTCCCGGAGGAGCTGCCCCGCCGGCTCATGAAGCTCTTCTCCTACCGCGGCGACATCGTCCTGGATCCTTTCAACGGAGCCGGTACCACGACGGCGGTGGCCCGCCGCCTGGGTCGGCGGTTCATCGGCATCGATCTCTCTCCGGAGTACTGCGAGACGGCGCTGCGGCGGCTGCACGCTGCGGACGATCCCGCGGACACCGCCGCCCCGCCGCCGCGGATGTTCCGCTGGGAGGACGGCGGTGGGATCACCGCAGATACGCGGGAAGACTCGCGATAGAGGGGAGGACCGCCTCCGGCACGATGCCGCACTTCTCCGCCGCCTCCCGCCGGTACTTGCCGGTCTGCACCAGGATGCCCTGCATGCCGCACCGCTGGGCTCCCCCCACGTCCGTTACGATGTCGTCCCCGATCATGGAGGTCTCCTCCGCACGGGCGGAGATCTGCCGCAGCGCCTCGGAGAAGAACGCCTCCGAGGGTTTCCCGATCAGGGTTGCCTCTCTCCCGCTCGCGTACTCGAGTGCGGCCACAAACGGCCCGGCGGAGAGCGCCAGCCCCTCCGGGCTCATCCAGTAGCGGTCCTTCTCGAGGGCGAGGATCTCTGCGCCGTCCAGGATCCTGCGGAACGCTCTGTTCATGCTCCCGTAGGTGAAGTTGTCCCCTGCGTCCCCGACGACCACGACGTCCGCACCCTCCCCGGCTGCGATCCCGGCACTCTCGAAGTCCCGGACGACGTCGCCGGCGGTGAGGAAGAAGCACTCCCGAACACCCTGCCGCCGCAGGCGATCCGCGGCCGCCACGGCCGGGGTGAGAATCTGGCGCTCGTCCACGGGAAAACCCATCCCCTGAAGGTGCCTCGCGATGGCCGCCCGGCACTTCCGCGTGGTGTTGGAGACGAACCGATAGCGGTAGCCGTTCTCCTGCAAAAATCCGATGGCCTCCCGAGCCCCTGGCACGGGATCCCGGCCCACGTACAGCACTCCATCGAGATCGATCAACAACGCCCGGATCCCCGTACTCAACACCTCCGTATGAACGCATCCACGAACTTCCTGCAGAGATCCTGGCTCTGCTGCAGGTACCGCTCCGTCTCTCGCAGGATGGCATCGCGCTCGCCCGGCTTGAGATCACGGATCCACCGCCGGATGAGGTCTCCCGTCACCTCCATGTGGAACTGAACCCCGATCGCGGATCCAAGGGTGAACGCCTGGTTCCCGACGGCACTGCCGCGGTAGAGCAGGCGTGCACCCTGCGGAAGATCGAAGGTCTCGCAATGCCATTCGAAGACCATGCAGCGCTCCGGGACGGCGAAGGCGTCCGCCCCGACCCGCTCCACCGCTCTCCACCCCGCCTCCCGTGTTCCGCCGTACACCCGTGCTCCCGCGGCGCCTGCAATCAGCTGGGCACCCAGGCATACCCCGAGCACCGCCCTGCCGCTGCGGACGCAGTCCCGGATGAGCTCCTTCTCCGGCTTCAGGAAGGGATGATCCTGCTCGTCGTTCGCGCTCATCTGCCCGCCCAGGACGATCACGCCGCCGGCATCGAGGGCGGGAACCTCGTTCGTATCGTAGAGCGGGATGCACGCATGCAGTTCTCCCCGCTCCCGCAGGATCTCCTGGATGAGAGCGGGAGGCTCTTCCGGCCCGTGCTGGAGGATGGCGATCATGCAGGAGAGTTAGGCCGCCCGGGAGGATGAACCTGATCGTCGCCGGCAGGAACCGGGACGGAGAACGCGAAAGAGCCTGACCGGTTCAGAGCAACCGCTGCGATTCGCTGGATTGATTAATATTAATTACCTTATTGAGCAATACTACACTGAAGACCAGAGGGTCAGGGAGAGTCCGATGAACCCCGTTGAGATCTACAACAGAACAGGAAGCGAGATCCAGTCGGTATTCCGCTCTCGTCTGCAGATCCAGATCATGCTCTCACTCGGGGAGGGGAACAAGACCCTTGCCGACCTCCGAACCATAACGGGGAGCACGTCGCAGGCTCTTCTTCCCAAGATCCGCAAACTGGAGTCCAGCCGCTTTATCGAAGCCGTGGAGCACGAGTACCGGCTGACGCCTCTGGGGCGGATCGTAGAGGGCAAGATGCAGAGCCTGATCCTTTCCGGTGCGGCGATCAAACGGCACCGCGACTTCTGGACCTCCCACCACCTGGAGGGGATCCCCCTGCCGTTTCTCCAGAGGCTCGGGGACTTGTACAATGCACAGGTGATTGCAGATACCAACGTGGACCTGTTCAACGTCTATGCACATTTCATTCAGCTGGTAACGGAGGGCAGCCGCATATCGATCCTCTCCCCCGTGACGAGCGCGGGCCATTTCGAGGCGATCGCCGCCAAGGTGAGGGCAGGCATCCCCGTGGAGATCATCGTCAGTGCGGATCTGGCAAACAAGTTCCTCTAGGAACCGTATGCAGAAAGCATGCAGGAGTTCCAGAAGTATCCGAACGGAAGACTCTATATCCTGGAGAGTCCCCTGAAGGTGGGGCTTACGGTGACGGATAAGGGGCTGTCCCTGGGTCTCTACAAACCGGATGGCATTGCCTACGATACGACGACGGACCTCTTCAGCTTCGATCCGGATGCCATTCGCTGGGCACAGGATCTGTTCAACTATTTCAAGGAGAGGTCCCGTCGGTTCTCGGCCTAGGCACGATCCGGATGGAGGACGCTGTCCCCTCCGGCATCGCATTCCGGGCATGCATCCGCTCTCTCGAGCGCAAGCGAGTCAAATGGCGACTTTCCGTAGGCGGAGGTCACTTCGCTGATCTGGTAGACGATATTGCCGGTTTCTGTACCAACGTTCGCAATGGAGGATACCATCCTGAAGTTGTCTCCCTCGTATTCTATTCGGATTGCGCCGCCCTCGTTGAATATCGCCGTGAAACGGCCTTCCGATCGAACTCTCCCCTCTACGCCGACGTTCCTGACGAGATCGATTTTGAATGTACCCTGATGCTGTATCTTGTTCCCTTCCCTTCTGAGCTCCAGCAGGTCCACTTCCAGCACGTTCACCGTTATCCCATAGGTTTCCAGCAACCTCTTGTAGAGCGGTGCTATGCCTGTCTTTCTGTTTGCCCGTGAACTGCAGGCCATATGAACCAGGAGCATCTCCATGAGGAGTTCTCCCATGCGGCTCGGGCTGCACTCTTCCATGCACGATCCTCGCTGCATCATGTGAACTGGATATTTTTCGGTTTCGCACCACCGGACAGATGCATCTTCACTCGGGAGGCAATTTTTAACGTACAGAAGAATTGTACGGAGTCTCGGTGTAAATTTTTCACGATAACGAAGATTCATCGCTCCGATGAATATTATTGATCGGAATGAATGTTATTCCCATAGTTTAAAATACATGCATGCCTGTCGAAGCGTACTCTACACCCAGGACCTCCTTCGCTCTCTGGGATGTCCTGGATCTTCTGATGTACAGCTCCGTATACCTGTCCATCGCCGCCGGGGCGATGGTATACGTCTCGTCTATGTTCCAGGGAATGCCGTTCAGTTTCACCCTATTTGGCATCGGGTTCATTATAACGTTTTCGGTCTACAACATGAACCGCAAAACGGACGAGCAGGAGGATTCGATCAACCACCTGCAGCGGTATGCCTTCACGAAGAAGTACGAGAAGCCCCTCTTCTGGACCTCGCTGCTCGGATACCTTCTCGCCTGCGTTCTTGCCGGATTCCACGGGCTGCTGACGGCGGCGGTTGCGGCCATCCCCCTGATGAGCGGCATTCTCTACAGCGTTCCTGTCCTGCCGAAGTCGCTGCCGTACCGGAGACTGAAGGAGATACCGCTTGTCAAGAATCTCACGGTGGCGATCGCCTGGTCAGCCCCGCCGACACTCCTGCCCGTCTATGCCTTCGGCGCCGAACCCACGCTCGTGACCCTCGTCGTGGGCATGTTCTTCTTCTCCCTCGTGTTCATCAACACAACTCTCTTCGATATGCGTGATATCGATGGCGATGCGGCATCCGGTGTCAGGACAGTCGCCGTCCTGCTCGGGTTGCAGAGGACCCGGCTGCTGCTCACGCTCCTGAATGCCCTCTTCGGCATCGTCATCCTCTGGATCAGTCTGGCTGTCATGCCGATCATGCATACCATCCTGCTGGTCATCGCCATGCTCTACGCCCAGGTCTACATCTTCTCCTTTGAGAGGATCAACCTCACCAAGGTCGTATGCGACCTGATGGCCGACGGTCAGTTCATCTGGTTCGGCAGCCTGGTATGTCTCGCGAACCTTCTGGTGGTGGGGTGAGGGGATCCTCCCTCTGATGGCGGAGAGGGGGGGCTGCACACCCCCGGAAACGCCAGGATGGACCTGGTCTCTGAGACATGAAGGCGGCTGGCTGCCTTTGTCTCACCGAGGGGCGCCCCCCTCCGTGCCGCGGCGCCAAATACCCGCCTGTCCCTTCACGAGTTCGCTGTATTCGCCGAGGAGGGCGTTGTACCGGGAGATGCCGGAGAGATACCCGCTCAGGTTGCCGCCCGCGAGGAGGGAGGGCAGCTCCGCCTCCGCGAGTGCGATCTCCGATGCCAGCGCGTCGAGACGGTCCCGGGATGCCGAAAGGCCGGCCTCGATATGCCGGATCTCCCCGCACCTCCCGTAGACGGCGCTCCCGTTCCCCACGCGGATGACGAGGGGTTCCGAGTCCAGCGGGATGCCTCCCGCCAGCGTCCGCGGGGAGACGCCGACAGGAGAACTCTGGGTCGTCTCGATGTAGGCATAGGGGATGCCCCGGTAGCTGCAGCCGGGCCCGGCGACCCCCACCGCCATATGCTCTTCAGGCTCGAAGTAGAAGAGCGAGACGTTGTAGCCCTCCCGGGCCAGCAGCCCGGCGAGCAGCAGGCTCTTGTCGTCGCAGTCCCCGCCCCTGTCCGCGAACGTCTCGATGGGGTAGCGGGGCGGGCTGTCCTGGTTGTCGGTCCTGTAGGGTATCGACTGGGCGAACGCCGTCATCACCTCCAGGTACTCGTCCCCGTCCAGGGCCTTCCGATCCCGGATCCCGCGCATCTGGCCGATCATGCCCGAGAAGAACTCCTCCTGGGCTGGATCGAACATGAACGCCGCGTAGTAGCCCGGCAGCCAGTCCTGCTTCTCCACCGAACCGTAGAGGGTCGCATTCTTGTCCGTGTACTTCGCCCCGAAGTACACGGACGCGTCGATGGGAAGGACGATGCTCTCGATCGAATCGCCGTAGGAGAAGGAGAACGGCGGGACCTGGATGCTGCCCGTCTCGAGCGGAACGACCGCCGGGTAGACGACCCGCTGCGCGGGATACGGAACAGCCAGGGTGCAGCCAGCAGCGGCGATCAGGACCAGAAACGCCAGTACCGCGAGTGTCTGCACGCTCTCTGCCATCCGCATCCCTCGTCCGCACTGCTGCGGCGGAGTCAGGCCACAATTGCACTTCTCATTTAAGAGTGTTTTCCATGACCCTGTTCCCTGTCGCCAGCGGCAGGACGGGTTCCCGGCAGCGACGGGGAAACGCTGCTGTCCGCGGAGGGTTCCCGCCGCGGGGAATGCATAGGGAATGTATATAACCATGGAGGAGGTACTTGCGGTGCAGACCCCTCTGCCCCGAACAGGAGGGGCCGGGCGACTCTTCTGCCGCAGGACTCGCATCGGGCTGCAGCAGGGAGCCGCCGGATCTGCGGGAAGGGCAGGGAGACTGCGTCGCTTCTGGAGAGGAGGAGAATGGCAGATACCGAAAGGATACCGATCGAGGCCCGCTGGAGGATCGCGACCAGATCCGTCTCCGCGCTGACCATGGGCTACGAGATGGCCCTCGAGACGGCGCTCGGCGAGCAGTACGCGGGCATCGTGGAGCGGATATGGCGGGAGCGGGGGGCGGACGCGGGAGTCTACGCCAGCGCCTTTGGCATGCCCGTCAGGAACGCGCGGGAGATCGCCGAGGCGCTGAGAGCCATATCCCGCGTCGTCTACGGCCCGGAATTCGAGACCCGGCTCATGCGGTCGTCCGACGACGTGGCGGTGGTATACACGCTGGAGTGCCCGCTCCTGAACTGCACGCGGGAGATGGGCGGGGAGCCGGAACGGGCATGCACGTCCTGCAGGGCCTTCGCTTCGGCGGCGGTGGAAGGCATGAACCCGGCGTATGCGCTCCAGTTCCGGAGCGGGATGTGCCTGGGCGAGGATCACTGCCAGATGAACATCGCGCGCAGGAGCGCCTGATCGCGCGGGATCCTCACGCCTCCACGCTGACACAGCCCCTCGCACGGCAGTATCCGCGGTGACCGATCCGATACTTTCGCTCCACAGCCCGCACCTACAAGTAGGGAGCGGGTAGCACCGGAACCTGTGGCCATGCGGAGCTTCCCGTCCCCCGATCGCATCAGCCGGCGGTGGCAGGAGAGGATCGAAGCTCTGCAGGAGTACGCGGTGGTCCGTGACGGGAGCGTATTCCGCACCAGTCTCTCGGACTCGTTCCTCTACGAGAGCAGCTACAACGCGGCCCGTCGCCTGAGGGACGACCTGATCCGGGAATGGGCCGGAGGATCACTCGAGGATGCGCTGCCGGGGGATGAAGTGGAGAACGGGGCGGGGAGGTGCTACCACCTGCAGACCCGGGACACCGCGCCGCTTTCGCTCCCCGGGCGGGGCGATCCCAGGAGACGCCTCCTCTCCGATCTCACGCTCATCCACGGCATCGGGCCCGTCACCGCCCGGCGGTTGCAGGGGCGGGGCTACCGCACGATCGAGGATCTCCTGCGCCACCCGCGCTTCCGCGGCGACGCGCGGGCGTTCCTGCAGCGGCTGGATGGCGGGGACGTGCGCGGCCTGGTGCAGTGGATGGCCCGGAGGCGCACGCATCCCCGCATGCTGGACACGTCCCGCCTGCTGGACCCGGAGGAGATGGTCTTCCTGGACCTGGAGACCCTCGGGCTCTTCTCGCGGCCGATCATCCTGATCGGGATGGGGGCGCTGGAGGGCGAGCGGCTGACGGTGCACCAGTACCTGATCCGCGACGTCGCCGAGGAGCCGGCGGCCCTCGCCGCCGCGCTCGCCCACCTGAACGGCGGCGCCCGGGCGCTGGTCACCTTCAACGGAAAGACCTTCGACCTCCCCTACCTGCAGGAGCGGGCGGCGTACTACGGGATCCCGATGGACGCCTGCGGACCGCACTTCGACATGCTCCACTTCTCCCGCCGCCAGTGGAAGGGCCGCCTGCCCGACTGCCGCCTCGCGACGCTGGAGCGGAACCTCTTCAACCACCAGCGCGGAGACGACGTGCCCAGCCAGATGGTGCCGGAGTTCTACGACGCCTACCGCCGCACGGGCAGCCCGGGTCCGCTGATCCCGATCGTCGAGCACAACCGCCAGGATGTCGTCACCCTCGCCCGCCTCTACGCGCGGCTCCTGGAGGCGATGCATGACGACTGACGATCTCATCCGCACGCTCCAGCGGGATCGGCGGTTCCGGGGGCACGTCGCCCACGTCGAGGTTCTGCCGGGGCGCGAGGGGGAGTATGGAACCCTTGATCTCCCCGCCGAGCTCCAGGCCTACCTCGACCGCCGGGGGATCCGCCTCTACAGCCACCAGTGCCAGGCGATCCGCCTGATCCGCCAGGGGGCCAGCATCGTCATCACCACGCCGACCGCCTCGGGGAAGACCCTGGCCTTCAGCCTGCCCATTCTGGAGCGCTTCGCCACCGATCCGCAGGCGACCGCCCTCTACCTCTACCCCACCAAGGCGCTGGCAAACGACCAGCTCAAGGCGATCCAGGAGCTGGAGAAGTTCTCGGGCATCCCCGTGGGGGCTGCCGTCTACGACGGGGACACCCCCGCCGCCCGGCGGCCGAGGATCCGGGAGATCGCCCGCATCGTGATCAGCAACCCCTACGAGCTCCATCAGATCCTCCCCTGGCACCACAAGTGGAGCCGCTTCCTCTCGAACCTGCAGTACGTCGTGGTTGACGAGGCGCACCGCTACCGCGGGGTCTTCGGGTCCAACATCGCACTCCTCATCCGCCGCCTCCGCCGGATCTGCCGCTTCTACGGCTCCAATCCCCAGTTCGTCCTCTCCACCGCCACCCTGGCCAACGCGGTCGAGTTCGCCGGGAGGCTGACGGGCCTCCGCTTCTCCCCCGTCTCCGGGGACGGGGCGCCCCGGGGACGGAAGCGGTTCATCCTCTACAACCCCTGCAGCGATGGTGGCGGGGGGCGCTCCACCCACCTGCATACGCGGGATCTCCTGCTGGCGTGCATGCACGCCGGTCTCCAGACGCTCTGTTTCTCCACCTCCCGCCGCATGGCGGAGCTGATCGCGCGGTGGACGCGGGACGAGCTCCCCCGGGACCGCAGCGGCTGGGTGACGGCGTACCGGGCGGGCTACCTCCCCGCGGAGCGGCGGGAGATCGAGAACCGCCTGAAGACGGGCCAGCTCCGCGGGGTGGTGGCGACCAACGCACTCGAGCTGGGGATCGATATCGGCTCGCTGGATGCGGTGATCATCTCGGGGTATCCGGGCACGATGATGTCGGTCTGGCAGCAGGCGGGGCGGGGCGGGCGCCGACAGGACGACTCGATCGCGATGCTCGTCGCCTTCGAGAACCCTCTCGACCAGTACTTCATGCGGCACCCGGCGTCCTTCTTCGGGCGGCCGCACGAACATGCGATCGTGGACGATAAGAACCCCCACATCGTCGCCGGGCATCTACTCTGCGCCGCGTCGGAGCTCCCTCTCCGCCCCGAGCGGGACGCGGAGTTCTTCCCGGGCTGCGGCGAGGAGACGCTCGCCGCGCTCGAAGGCTGCGGGCTGCTTCGGAAGACCCCCCGCGGATGGGTGTACGCCGGGCGGGGGAGGGCGGTCGACGCGGTGAAGCTGGACAGCGTGTCGGCGGACACCTTCCGCGTGAGCTGCGACGGGCGGCTGCTCGAGACGCTGGGGACGGCGCAGGCGTTCCGCGAGGCCCATCCGGGAGCGATCCTTCTGCACCAGGGCGACTCCTACATCGTGCGGGAGTTCGACCGGGAGGGGCGCAACATCCAGGTGCGGGAGACGGATGCCGATTACTACACGCGTCCGATGAAGTCGGTCGATCTGGTCATCCTGCGGGAGGAGAGGAGGGAGGACCTGGACGGCACCTCCCTCTCGTTCGGATTCGTGGAAGTCACCGAGCAGTACACGGGCTACAAGATCATGCGCCACGACGAGGTGGTGGGGATGGAGCCGCTCGACCTCCCGCCGCTGCGCTTCGAGACGGCGGCGGTCTGGTTCACCGTCCCCGCGGAGAGAGGTCTCGAACTCGCCGCCGCGGGGATGGACTTCGCGGGCGGACTGCACGGGATCGAGCACGCCCTGATCGGGATGCTGCCCTTCCACGTGATGTGCGACCGCCGGGATATCGGCGGGGTCTCGACGACGTTCCACCCCGGGACGGGTCAGCCGACGGTCTTCGTCTACGACGGCGTCGAGGGGGGCATCGGGCTCGCCGAGAAGGCCTACGAGATCCTGGGCGAGATCGCCCGCATGTCAGCGGAGCTCGTGCTGGACTGCCGCTGCGAACGGGGCTGCCCGTCCTGCATCTACTCCCCCAAGTGCGGCAACGACAACCAGCCCCTTGACAAACCGGCGACCGTGCGGCTCCTCGAGGGGCTGACCGTGAGCCTGGAGGGGCGATCCGCCGGCACCTGATCCTCCCCGGACGCCGTTTCCGGTTCGGGTGCCGATTCCCGCGACGAATTCCCACGGGTTTATCTAGGGACAATTCATATAGTATCGCAGGGGAGAAGCGGAATTCCGCATTTTACTGGACAGTTCCGCCTGCAGCAGCCCCGTTTGCGGGAGAGTTCGAAGATGCCCGACAGCGCCCGTGACAGCCCGGAGGTGTCTGTTGTACTGCCGGCCCTCAACGAAGAGGAGACGATCGGCGAGTGCATCGGAAAGATCCGGCGGGTCTTCCGGGACAACGGCATCGACGGCGAGATCGTCGTCTCCGACTCCTCCAGCGATCGCACGACCGAGATCGCCGCTGCCATGGGCGCACGGATCGTCCGCATGGACAGGCGGGGTTACGGCAACGCCTATCTGGAGGCGTTCCGCGCGGTGAGGGGGCGCTTCGTCGTGATCGGGGATGCCGACAACACCTACGACTTCCTGGAGATCCCCCGGCTGCTCGAGCCGCTGCGCAACGGCTACGATCTCGTGCTGGGCTCCCGATTCTCGGGCGAGATCAAGGCGGGGGCCATGCGCCCGCTCCACCGCTACGTGGGGAATCCGCTCTTCGTATGGCTGGTGAACGCGATGTTCGGCACACAGTTCACCGACGTGCATACGGGATTCCGCGCAATCCGAAAGGACGCCCTGGACCGGCTTCCCCTGAAGACCGGCGGCATGGAGTTCGCGTCGGAGATGCTGATCGAGGCGGCGCGGGCGGGCATCCGCATAACAGAGGTTCCCATCGCCTACTACCCCCGCAGGACGCCCTCCAAGCTGCGCAGCTTCACGGACGGCTGGAGGCACCTGCGGTTCCTCCTCCTCTACCGCCCCCTCCCGTTCCTGGCCGGTCCGGGCGCGGTCTTCGCCCTCGCCGGGCTGCTGCTCATGCTGCGGTTCTACCTGGGCGGAGAGGCGGAGAGTCATCACCTGCACTCCTTCATCCTCGGCGTGATCGCACTCGTGGGCGGACTTCAGGCCCTCCTGATGGGCATCAACATCAAGGTCTACTCGATCGTCCACGGCTACGGGGACCGGAGCCGCCTCGCTTCCCGGTTCATGGACTACTACAGCCTGGAATGGCTGCTGGTCCTGAGCGCCGCCCTCATGCTCGCCGGTATCGCCATCGGAATGCTCATCGTGCAGCATTGGGTTGCCCTGGGGTTCGGCCCGCTCGACGAGGTGGCAAACGCCATCATCGCCCTCGTGCTGATCCTCTCCGGGGTGCAGGTGCTCTTCTTCGCCGTGCTCCAGAGCATGATGCTGCTGAACGACCGTGAGAACCCCTGATGATGAAGATCGCCTACGTCTACGACTGCGTCTACCCCTACGTCAAGGGGGGCGTCGAGCGGAGGATCTGGGAGGTCTCTCGGCGGCTGGCGGAGCGGGGCCACGAGGTGCACGTCTACGGAATGAAGTACTGGAAGGGGGCGCGGCGGATCGAGCGGGAAGGTGTGAGCCTGCACGGTGTCTGCCCCCCGCGCCCCCTCTACACGCGGGGAAAGCGGTCGATCTCCGGGGCGATCTTCTTCGGATCGCATCTCCTTCCACCCCTGCTCTCCGATCGGTTCGACCTGGTCGACTGCCAGGCGTTCCCCTACTTCTCCAGTTTTCCGGTCAAGGCGCACTCGTTCCTCAGGGCGACGCCCTTCGTCATCACCTGGCACGAGGTCTGGGGCGACTACTGGCACGAGTACCTCGGCTGGAAGGGCTTCCTGGGAAGGTGGATAGAGTCGTGGGTGGCGTCGCTCTCGACGCACCACATCGCGGTCTCCCCCGCGACGCAGTGGGACCTCTACGATCTGGGGGTGCGGCGGAAGATCGAGGTCGTGCCCAACGGCATCGACGTACGCCGCATCCAGGGGATCCCCGCCGCCGACTCCCCCTCGGACGTGATCTTCGTGGGGAGGCTCATCCCGGAGAAGCACGTCGATCTGCTCCTGCAGGCCCTCGCCATCCTCCGCGAGGCGCTGCCGGACATCCGCTGCGCGATCGTGGGGGACGGACCGGAGAGGGAGCGCCTGATCCGGCTCTCCCGCGATCTGGGGCTCTCGGGATCCGTCAGCTTCAGCGGTTTCCTGGACAGTTCGGACGCGGTGATGGGGGCGATGAAGGCCTCGAAGGTCTTCGTGCTCCCCTCCACGCGGGAGGGGTTCGGCATGTCCGCGCTGGAGGCGATGGCGTGCGGTCTTCCGGTGGTCACGGTCGATCATCCGCAGAATGCGGCGCGGATGCTCGTCGACGGACGGAACGGGCTGCTCTCCTCGCTCTCTCCGGAGGATCTGGGCGAGAAGATCCGCATGGCGCTGGATGCCCCCGCGGCCGTCCGGGCAGCGTGCCGGGAGACGGCGCAGAAGTACGACTGGGACGCAATCGTCGGGAAGCTGGAGTCCGTGTACAACGGGATCGCCGCAGCGGACCTGAACCGATAGTCCCTGCACCTCTCTATGCGGGAATCCGGCCGGTCCCGGGCGAAGGGGGGCGGGCGGGATCGAAGTCCGATGGCAAAGAACCACGATCCGACACCTGTTCTCCCAACAGGCCCAATCGCACCAAGGTGGCGGGAGGGGCAACCAATTCCTGCCCGCATGACAGGTACACACTCCAAGATGCCAAGCCAGCGCATTCCGAGCTCGGACCCGGGGAACATCCATATCGGGCTCCCTCCAATCCAGGCCTATCGCACCTTGAGGGGGCGCGCCCCCACCCCTGCCGTACGATAGGGCCTCACCCCGGACCCCCTCGAGGTCTCCTTCTTCCCGGCCCCGGGGAGATGACCTCCCCCCCTGTTCCATTTCAGTCCGACTGTCCGGCATCGCCAGACTGTATTCCCCTCTTAACCCCCATGCACGGGACTATCGAACGGAAAGAGGGGATTCATCAATTCCCCCCCTGCAGCACGAGAGACGGGAGGGAGAGTCTGCGATATCTACACCGCGCTCTATCTCCAAACGCAATAGCCGGGAGAAGGAGAATATCGCCATGCTCAAGCCTTCTGTGGAATCGATGCCCGGTATGAAATCCATCACCCTGCAGTTCTTGAGAGGAGGGAGTCAGCAATCCGCTCCCACCAAATCCCGATGCAGCCTTATCGCTCGTGGGAATACCGGATCGTAAAGGGCGGGCTTTCCCACTTATCGCAACGTGCTCGGGATTTCCTGCAGGGCGACGGCATTCGAATCCCGCGGCTGTATTTTCATGCATTGGCCCTCCTGTTCCAGATCGCCAGCATGCCTGACCGTTCCTCGCAGCTGCATCCCGCGTCGTCGGAGAAGGGCTTTTCGGACCGGGCAGAATCGCAAGAAGGGGGGAAATCCTCCCGGGCAAGACGACCCCGTCCCGAACAGAGATCCTCCTCCCCGCCCAGGGATCCTAACAAAGCAAAAAAATCAATCAGTTTATCACATCCGATTCACATTGTTCATTCTGAGGTATGGATAGAGAATTTTTCGATAAAAACAGGAAGTACGTCATAATTGGTCTCATTCTGCTCTTTTTTGCCGTCTCCGCAGGCATCCGCCTCATCCCGATGCCCGCGATCGTTCACGCCTGGGGCGTGGCGGTGTACGAGAACGATCCCTGGTACACCCTCCGCCAGATCGAGATCGTGGTGGCGAACTATCCCGGCTACACCTGGTACGATCCCCTGACCGCCTATCCCTCCGGCAAAGTGGTGGACTGGGGCCCGCTCTTCCCCTTCGTCGCCGCCACCGCCTGCCTGATCTGCGGCGCCGCCACGCGGGCGGAGATCATGATGGTCGCCTCCTGGATCCCCCCCCTTCTTGCCGCGCTCCTGGTGCCGGCGATGTACCTTCTCGGGAAGAGCCTCGCCGACGGGAAGACCGGTCTCCTCGCCGCCGCCCTGGTCGCCATCGTCCCCGGCCAGTTCTTCTACAAGTCGCTGTTCGGCTACGTGGATCACCACGTCGCCGAGGTGTTCTTCTCGACGCTGTTCTGTCTGGGCTACATCGCGGCCCTGCGCTGCTCCCGTCAGTCCCCCGTGGACTTCCGGCGGGTGGAGACCCTGCGGACGCCGGCGCTCCTCGCCGCGGCGACCGGTGTCCTCTACCTCCTCGGGCTCCTCACCATGCCCACCATGATCCTCTTCGGGCTGCTGGTGATGCTGTACACCCCCGTCCAGGGCGCGATGGATGCGGCTTCCCGCCGATCCAGCGGCTACCTCCTCCTGCTGAACGGGATCGCGTTCGGGATCGGGATCGCCGGGCTGCTCGCCTTCGGCACCCCGCACGACGGGCTGTCCCTCTCCCGGTACTCGCTGGGGCACCCGATCGCCTATATGCTCCTCATCCTGGGAACCGCTGCGGTCGTGCTCCTCTCGCGGTATTTCCGGGGGCGGGCGGTCCACTACATCCTCGCCCTGGGGGGCATCGGCGCGGCGGGCGCCGGTGTCATCGCTCTTGCCGCCCCCGCGGTGTTCGAGGCGTTCGCTGCCGGCGGCGGCGCCTTCTTCAGCTCGACGGCAGAGGTCCTGACCATCGTCGAGGCGCGCCCGTGGACGATCGGGCAGGCGTGGTTCAGCTTCCAGACGGGGCTGATCCTCATGGCGGGGGGGCTCGGGCTCCTCGCGGTCCGGGTCTACAGGGAGCGGCGCGCAGAAGGGCTGTTCGTCATCGTCTGGTCGCTCCTGATCCTCCTCGCGACCTGGGCGCACTGGCGGTACGAGTACTACCTGAGCGTGAACGTCGCCCTCCTCTCGGCCGTTCTGGTGGGCGGGGTCGCCAGGCACTGCTGGGAGGACCTGCACATTCTCGTCTCCCGCAGGGCGGAGGATGCGGCCCGGAATCCCGCACCGAAGGATCGGAAGGAGAAGCGCAGAAAGGCTCACCCATCTTCGAGCCGCAGAGCGGACCCCGGAAAGGCGCTGGCGATGGGCGGCGCCATCGTCCTGCTCGCCCTCTTCTGCGCGCACGCCGTCCAGTACGACTTCCAGAGCGCGACGCGCGCCCACACCACCTCCATCAGCGAACCCTGGTACGAGACGCTCGTCTGGGTGCAGAACCATACACCCGACCCCGGCGTCGAGTACCTCGCTCTCTACGACCGCGACGCGTTCCGCTATCCCGAAGGGTCCTACGGCATCCTCTCCTGGTGGGACTACGGCCACTGGATCACCTTCCTCGCACGGCGGATGCCCAACACGAATCCGTTCCAGGACAACGCCGCAGGACCGTCGGGCGTGGCCGGATTTCTCATGGCCGAATCCGAGGATCGGGCGGAGGAGGTGCTGCACCGCCTGGGCTCGAAGTACGTGATCACCGATACGTCGATGGCGAACCCTCTGCGGTTCGCCTCCATCGCCGCCTGGTACAACCCCTCGGCCGGGATGTCCCCCTACGTCCAGGAGTTCCTGGTGCAGGATCCCTCGGGCTCGTACAGGGTGACATCGCTCGGGACGGAGCGCTACTACGCCACCATGGTCGCCCGTCTCCACAACTTCGACGGATCGATGGCGGAGCCCGCCGATGCCCTCTACATCGAGTACGGGATGGCGGAGAACCGCCCCGTCATCGTCCGATCCGCCTCCATGCCCCTGCGCGAAGCGGAAGAGGCGGCCCGGCGCTACAACGACCATGCGCCCGCCGGCTACCATGCGGCCGTGCGCAGCAGTTCGCTCGTGAAACCTCTCTCGGAGATTCCGGCACTCGCGCACTTCCGCCTGGTTCACGAGTCTTCGTCGGACGGCGGGCCCGCGGTGAAGGTGTTCGAGTACGTGCCCGGCGCCCGCGTCGCCGGGGAAGGGATCGTGGAGCTCAACCTCACCACCCCCGCGGGGCGGACCTTCACCTACCGCCAGGAGAGCCGCAACGGTGAGTTCGTCCTCCCCTACTCGACGCTGGGCAACCCCTACCCCGTGAAGGCGGACGGCAGATACCGGATCATCGGCACGGATCGGGAGTTCGACGTCAGCGAGGAGCAGGTGCAGCGCGGGGAGGCCGCCGGTTAGACGGCAGCGGGTCGCGGGGGAGCGATTCGGGAAAGGTATAAGTAACGGGGCGGCAGGAGAGGAGACGTGGCTATCCGGATCGTGCCGATCGGATCCGTCGATCCCGGCGTTCTCCGCATGCTGCAGGCGGAGCTGGGCAGGAGATTCGGCCAGGAGGTGACGATCGGAACGCCCGTCCCCCTCCCGGACGGCGCCTTCGATCCCCGGAGAGGGCAGTACGCGGCCGGGATCCTCCTGAACGCGGCAGCGGAGAGGAGCCCTGCCGCGGACCTGGACCGCACCCTCGCGGTCGCGGACGTCGACCTGTACGTGCCGGATCTCAACTTCGTGTTCGGGCTCGCCGCCCGCAGAACGGCGCTCTTCTCCCTCCACCGCCTGCGCCAGTCCTTCTACGGCCGCGCGGAGGACCGCGATCTCTTCCACAGGAGAGCCCTCACAGAGGCGGTCCACGAACTCGGGCACACCTACGGCCTCCCCCACTCTCCGGATCTGCACTGCGTGATGTACTTCTCCAACACCATCGCGGATACCGACCGCAAGGGGGCGGAGTTCTGCGAGGAGGATCGGAAGCGCCTGGTGCGGCTGGGGGTCATCCGATGAGGAGGAAGAACCTGCTCGTCACGGGGAGGCCCGGCATCGGCAAGACCACACTCATCCGCAGGCTCGCCGGGGAGCTGCGCCCCTGGCGCCCGATCGGGTTCTACACCGAGGAGATCCGGGAAGGGGGGATGCGGAAGGGGTTCGAGCTGGTGAGCCTCTCGGGGGAGAGAGGTCTCCTCGCCCATACCGATCTCGAGAGCCGCTACCACGTCGGGAAGTACCGGGTGGACACCCTGGCGCTGGAGCAGTTCGTCGGCGGCATACCCCTCTCCGACCCGGACGTGCGGGTGATCGTCATCGACGAGATCGGACCGATGGAGATCCTCTCCTGGGTGTTCCGGCGGACCGTCGAGAAGGTGCTCGACGCGCCGCCCGTCTGCATCGCGACGGCGGCGTACCGCGGGGACCGCTTCATCGACGGGATCAAGCAGCGCCCCGACGTCCGCATCTATGAGATGACCCGGGAGAACCGCAGCCGTCTCCTCGCCGAGATCCGCGCGGATGCCGTCGCGCTGCTGGGCGAGCCCCCGGCATAGGGCTGCGATCGCGAGGGAAACCGCGAGCCCGCCCTTGCACAACCCCTTCGCGACAGATCTCCGACGTTCGACCACAGGGCGTTGAAGAGGGAAATCCCACACCTCTCCTGCAACGCCAGGAGCGGAGCAGTTCACGTCGGATCCCCGGCTGCAAGATGCATCCGATCCCCGGTCCGCCCACCAGGTCCTGTCGCACCTGGTGGGGGGCGCACCCCTCTCCCCCGATCGTTGCGATACCCTGCAGAGTATGGCATCTGTGCGTGACCGCATTTCCACACTCCCCGTGTGAAATGGTTTTCATCCAGAACCGCAATCAGAAGGGTTCCTGCCTGCCACCGGGTCTCTTGCGCCGCTGCTCCCGGATATCAGGCCAACCGTATCGGCGGAATCGGGTTGCAGGCGAGATGGTGGCTTCAGCTCCGCGTATCGGACTCAGGGTCCGGCCCTCCGTGAACCCGGAGGCGTCTCCCCGTCCCGCTCACATCTCCACCCGCGTGACCACGCCATGGATCTTGTCGGCCGGCAGCTTGTAGAACTGGACGAAGGAGGGCGTCAGCCGCTTGATGGCCGAGAAGATCTTCCAGACCAGGTTGTTCGTGACGATATCCTCGAGCCCGTAGAAGATGGTCTTCTCCTGGATCCCCGCTTTGTGCAGTATCTGCATGATCTCCGCCACTTCCATGTAGCCTATCTGGATCTCGAAGACGCGGAGCCCGGGGGCCAGGATCTCTCTAAAGCCGCTCTTCAGGCCGAAGGGATTGTCCAGGATGCGGACGGAGATGATGATGTTGTCCTCGTAGATGATGTTGTTCGTGAACATCGTCAGCGGGATGTAGGGCGGCAGCTGCTGGGTGTTCCGTGCGAAGAAGAGCGCGGTGCCCCGGATCTTCGGGACGTCCGGGTCGCGGTAGAGTTTGCAGTAGGTTTCCAGGAACCGCGGCAGTTCCATGGGGCGGAGCGCCCGGAAGATCCTCTTCTGACCGGCGAGGTAGATCAGGATGATCCCGAGGGGCACCGTGGCGATGATGAGGGCGAAGTACGCACCCGTCGGGATCTTGGAGGTGGCGGCCAGGAAGAAGCCGAGGTCCACCAGGGTCACCCCGATGCCCACGAGCCCGAGGACGATCTGCCGCCGCAGGAAGAAGATGCAGGTGAGCATGATGCCGGTGATCGTCATCGTCCCCGTGACGGCCAGGCCGTAGGCGGCGGCCAGGCTGGCCGAGGAGCGGAACTGGAACATGACGATCAGCACCGAGAAGAGGAGAAGCCAGTTCACCGAGTCGATGTAGATCTGGGAGCGGAGTTCGGCGGACAAGTAGTCGATCTTGAGCATGGGCAGCATGCGGGTGGTGATGCCCTGGTAGACGATGGAGAAGATGCCGCTGATCATCGCCTGCGAGGCGATCACGGTCGCGGCAATGGAGAGGATCAGGAACGGCACGTAGATCAGGGGGGAGATGCTGTAGATCATCTCGAAGAGGACGAGGTGGACATCGGGATGTGCGAGCAGGAACGCCCCCTGCCCCAGGTAGTTCAGGACCAGGGCGAAGAAGACCAGGTACCAGGCGCGGACGATCGGAGCCCGCCCCAGGTGTCCCATGTCCGCGTAGAGGGCCTCGCCCCCCGTCGCGACCAGGATGACGGCGGAAAGAATGAAAAACGCCGGCCAGCCGCCATTCAGCAGGAACTGGATGGCGTAGTAGGGGTTGATGGCCAGGATCACCGCAGGCGCCTGCAGGATCGCGATCACGCCCGAGACGGCGAGCGCCAGGAACCAGACCGCCACGATGGGGCCGAACGTCCAGGCCACCCGTTCGGTGCCGCTCCGCTGGATGGAGAAGAGGGCGATCGCGATGATGGCGGCGATCAGGATGAGCATCGTCTCGCCGGTGGTCTCGAAGCCCGGGATCAGCACGATCCCCTCCACCGCCGAGAGGATGCTGATCGCCGGCGTGATCACCCCGTCGCCGATCAGGAGCGCGACGCCGATGATGCTCATCGAAGAGACGATGGCGATCGCCGTGCGGGACTTGAGGTGGGAGAGCAGCAGTTCGCGGAGCACGATCGTCCCGCCCTCGCCCTTCATCCCCAGGCTCATCGCCAGCCAGGTGTATTCGACCGTGATCAGCACGATCAGCGTCCAGATGAGAAGGGAGAGGATGCCCATCACGTTCGAGGGCGTGGGCTCCAGCAGCAGGAAGATCACGGCCAGCGTGTAGATGGGGCTCGTGCCGATGTCCCCGAAGACGAGGCCCATCGATTTCAGTACACCCCGCCAGGGGGAATTAGCGGGCATTGCTACAGTCCACCTTCAACGCCGCAAAAATCCGGGAAGGCATCAATAGAAAAGGCGTTGTCGATGGTATAAAACGTATCGAAAATCGGCCTCTATCGAGGATTTATAAAGGATCCGCTTATTGGCGCCCCCTCGCAGAGCCCGCACCGGGAGGCGGAAGGGCCGTTCCGGCCGTGCCGCCCCCGGCCCTGCTGCGAACAGACGACGGAGAATTGTGGGGCGAGGCCCGGGTGTATCGCACGACGGGGGATCCCCGTACAAGCCCTCGCCATTTGCGCCCAGGCCCGTCCCGTTCCGGCGATGCGATTGAGGCTTGGAATGCGACCGCCTCCCGCATGCACGCCGAAGAGACCGCGTGGATCGATCGCCTACCCCTGTTTCCCTGCACAGGTCCTATCGCTACCGCTGGGGGGCAGGGGATCTCTTCCCGGAATGCCTCCGCTCCTGCATCCGATGCCAGTCCATTCGGGGATGCCGGAGTAGACCGTCTCGGCCAGGATCTCCTTCGCATCGGCCTCGTGCCCGCCGGGCCGGGCGAATCGCACCAAGGGGGGGGTTGGATGTGATGTAAAATGACATCGTGTCCTTTTTGGCCAGCGCGGGAAGCTAAAAAATCACTTTCGCCCCCACACTGCGGGAGAAGATTTAACTTTTAAAGAAGTAATCAGGAGGGAAGATTTTGGAATCATTAACCTCAAACGATTCAAGTACAAGGTTTTTGAAGTATGTGGTTTATTTTTAAATATGCCGCCCCCTCTTTCCGAATTAGGGGCTTTTTTTCGCAACTGGGGAACTCACTTCTAGTCGGCTTGTTTATGGTTGTGCTAATTATTGCTGGATTATTCCTCTTAAAGGTCTATGCAATTGATAGACCCTCACATTACTAATTTTTACGATAAACAACGCATAAGAAGGATAACATGTCATCAGAATCTTATGCTGTAAAATGCGCGGAATGTGGGCGGGATTTATCAGAAGAGATTAAAGTTAACCCAAAGACATCCTGCCCTGATTGTGGATCAAGAACAAAGAATCATTTCTCAACTATTGAAGCCCAATTACACCTCTCTGTAGATGTATCTTCAAAAGTCATAGATCCCTCAGGATTTGTTAAACAGGAAGAACGAACAAAAAGCAGTAAATCTGAGAAGACAGGAAGACCTGTAAAAACTACAATTAATGTAGATAGAAGAGATCCAGATGTAACAAAGGTTACTCATAAAGTTGAGGGATTGGACGAGCACGGGATTTTTTATAAAACCATCCATGAGGATATAAAGGAAGGATCTGCAAAACACAGACCAAAAAAGAAAGAATAATCTCTATTTTGCTTATACTAAAGATCACCTTTTTTCTTTGATATTTAATTGTCATAAGGTTATGATGTCACTTTGCACTACACCTATTCCCCGACCCCGCTTGCGATAGGGCTCTGTCGGGAATATTGAAGGGATCTCGACCGGGGCCGAAAAGGCCTGCCCGGCCCGACTTCCCGTTCCCGCCCGGTCCAGAACACGCTGGGAGGGCTGGCCCCCCTCCACGCCTCATGGCTGCGAACCGTCAGGAGGAGGCAGGGTATCCCGGCGGTTCCGCCGCTCTCGCGCAATGGCCCGATGGTCGCCCCGGGAAAATCCATGCCTCCCATGAGTGCCCCGCCCGGGAGATGCGTGCAGTCCCCCACCGGGTTTCAAGTCCAGCCCATGGACCGCTCCGGCGATACCGGAGCAGTTCATACCCCGATGCGCTGTCGGTCGCCCGTACAATGGACGTGAAAGAGGGCAGGCATCCTTGAACAAGGATAAAAAATTCAGGCTCCTCGGGTCTCGACCTCCAGGTCCTGCACGCTGGAGCGGACCGTCAGGAAGACAGGGCCCCGCACGTCGATCTTCTTCTTGTGGTCGGTGATGAACCGCACCGCGTGCTCGGCGACGAGCAGGTTGATGTCCGCCGGCGTGCGGGCCATCTTCACCTGCACCGTCGTGGACGCCCCGCAGCGGGCCATCGCCTCGATGCGGGCGGCGGCGAGCCACGCCACCGCGTCCAGGTAGGTGATGCCCGTCGGCGTCCCCTCCCGCCGCACGGCAGCCCACTTCTCGGTGTCCGGTACACCGAGGATGCTCCCCTGGTGCACGAAGATCTCGTTCTGGCATGCCGGCCCGCAGAGCTTCGCGTTGGACTCCGGCTCCTCCACGAAGACCTCGACCTGATGGTCCCCCAGGATGCCGCTCCAGGCGGAGATGCTGCAGGGCCCCGGTTCGGCACCGTGGGCGGCGGCCGCCGCCGCGATCGCGGCGGCGAGTTCCCGCCCCGGGATCGTCCGCGGCTCCTCGCGGAGCCGCACCGCCTCGGCGAGATCGCGGTCGGAGAGTTCCGGCGGGAAGAACTGGGGGTAGGAGAGCTTCCGCATATCGTTCGCGCCGTGGATGATCATGGCGAGCCGCTCCACCCCGAGACCGAGGTTCATCACGGGGACACCGATGCCGTACTCCGCGAGCGCGGAGGGGGAGTACATCCCGAACGTCGCCACCTCCACCCAGTCCAGGGCGGGGTGGCGTGCGTACACCTCGGTCTGGGTGTCCGGCATGTAGTACTTGGAGCGCTTCTCGTCGGGGCGGAAGCGGAAGCCGGTGAACCCGAACGCCGAGAGGAGCGCCTCGGAGACCGCTTTCCCCTCCTCGTTCGTCACATCCTCCCCCGCGACCACGCAGGAGGCGGAGTGGTAGGTCATGAGGCGGGTCGGACCCTCCTGCTGCTCCCGCCGGAAGCAGCGGTCCACCGAGAAGAGGCGGATCGGGTGCGGCTGGCGCTCCCAGATCTGCCCGAGCGTGATGAACCAGCCGCTCGTCATGTGGCTGCGCAGCGTCATGCGGGAAGGTTCGGGCGCGAGCTCGCGGAACTCGGGGAAGACCTCGTCCAGGATGCGCACGACGGTGGCGTCGTCCGACGCGAGGACACCCGCGATCGCATGGACCAGATCGTCCCCGTCGATCTCCGCCTTCTTGTAGGCATGCAGAGTCTCGCGGAGCGCGTTCTCGGCGCTCTCCCCGACCTTCCGCTCCAGGATGGCCTCGATCCTATCCAGCCTGGCGCGCGAGATCCCGACGTTGGGGCGGGGCAGGCCGCCCAGGTAGAAGACCCGGTCGAGCACCGCCATCGCCTCCGGGCCGAACTGGCGGTAGACGTCCTGCTCCTCGACCATGACGGGATTCGCCGCCTCGTCGAACCCCATCGAGAGGTAGCACTCCCGCAGGCGCCGCACCGTCCCGAAGACGGGGTGCTCGATCCCGCGGCGGTACTTCCGGCGGGGGTAGCGCTCGTTCATGGCGGGCGGAGTCATCACCGAGGGGCCCTCGTGCCAGGCCGCCTCGAAGTTGTCCCTCGAGCGGCTCCGCCAGGCGTTCACGTCGAATCTCATCGCGACCGCCCCATCAGGACGACCCGGGAGAGAGGGTTCTCGTCCTGCACCTGGTACTCCGAGTGCTCGGCGATCGCGTCCGCGAAGGCACGCACATGGTGGTGATCCGGCATGGTATCCCTGTTCAGACGATTTCTACTGGATCCGAGATACATATATCCTTTCACTTCCGCGTATGTCGGGCCCGATTCATCCAGCATCGCCGCATACCGCTCCGGCAGGCGGTCGTTCCAGCCCCGCACCAGGGTGATGCGAACCGCCGAGCGGCGGCCGGAGAGCAGCCCGAGGCTCTCCTGCACCGCGTCCCAGCAGTCCTCCCGCGGACGGCAGAGCCGCAGGTAGGTCTCCCGGTCGGGAGCGTCCAGGGAGACGTAGAGCTGGAACGGTCTGCACTCGGCCAGCACCTGCGGTCGGGTGCCGTTCGAGACCAGGAACGTCGTATACCCCCGCGCGTTGAAGAGGTCGACGAGCTCCGGCAGCCGGGAGTAGCAGGTGGGCTCCCCCGCCAGCGATATGGCCACGTGGCGGGGCTCCATCGCCTGGCGGAACCGCTCCTCCGTGACGTAGGGGGAGGGTTTGTAGCCCGAGAGGGCGCGCCGCTGGAGGTGCACCACCCCGTCCGCGATCGCCTGCGGCGGGCACTCCACCTCCTCCTGCGGCTCGTGCTCGAAGGAGCGCCAGCAGAAGAGGCACCGCTGCGTGCAGCGGAGCGTCGGCGTCATCTGGATGCAGCGGTGGCTCTCGATGCCGTAGAACTGGTGTTTGTAGCAGAAGTCCCCGCCTTTCAGGGCGCGCTTGCACCAGAGGCAGGGTTTGACCGCAGCGGACGAGCCGGGGGAGAGGAACTGGTAGCCCTGCCGCCGCAGCGGATCACATGGAGCGGAGCGCATCGATCCCCAGCACCCCGAGCGCCTGCGAGAGCGTGTTCTGCGCCGCCCGCACCAGGGTGAGGCGGCTCGCCCGGGTCTCCCCCTCGCTCTTCAGCACCGGATTGTCCCGGTAGAAGGCGTTGAAGAGATCGGCGAGATCGCGGGTGTAGGCGGCCAGGATGTTCGGGCGGAGGAGGGTCACCGCCTCATCCAGCACGGCGGGGAAACGGGCTATGTGGCGGGCCAGCTTCACCTCGAACTCGCTCTCGAAGGTGAACGCCTCCGTGAACTCCCCGCCCTTGTCCAGGATGCTGCAGGCCCGGGCGTGGGCGTACTGGATGTAGGGGCCGCTCTGCCGCTCGAAGTCGAGCGCCTCCTTCCAGTCGAACACCGTGCTCTTCTCGGCCGATACCTTCACGATATCGTAGCGGATCGCCCCTACGGCCACGGATCGGGCGATCCGCGTCCGCTCCTCCTCCGAGAGGTCCGGGCGGCGGCGGGTCACCTCCTCGAGCGCCCGCCGGCTCACCTCCTCGATCAGCTCGTCCGCCGAGACGAACTTGCCGGCGCGGGTGCTCATGGATCCCTCCGGCAGGGAGACGAACTCGAAGTAGACGATCTCCGGGGGCCGTTCGCCCAGGAGCTGCAGGGTGCAGGTCAGCTGGGCGCCGATCAGCTTGTGGTCGGCCCCGAGCACGTCGATCACGCGGTCGAAGTTCCTCCCCTTCCAGGTATGGTAGGCCAGATCCCGCGCGGCGTACACGGTGGTCCCGTCGCTCCTGCGCAGGACGTAGCGGTTCTCGAACCCGCAGCGGGAGAGATCCAGGTAGAGGATGTCGTCCTCGTGCGCCTCCGGCAGGCGGCGGATTCTCCCCAGCGTGCGGTCGACGTCGCCGTTGCGGACGAAATCCCCTTCCCAGACGAAGCGGTTGTGGGAGACGTTGAGGGCGGCGAGGGTATCTCTGATCCCCGCGAGGCACTCCTCCACCGCCGCGCGGAACCGCCTGGACGTATCGGGATCGCCCGCCTCCACGCGCTGCATGAGGGCGTCGATCTCGGCGGTGAGCGCCGGATCCCTCTCGAGCGATCGGTTCGCAGCGATGTAGAGGCGGGCGATGCGGTGGTCGGGCTTCCCGTCGTCCCCGCCGGCGGACTCGTGCTCGATGCCCCAGACCACGATCGCGATCTGCCTCCCCATGTCGTTGACATAGTACTGGACGTCGAGAGGATATCCCGCCTTCCGGAAGGCGCGGGCGAGCGTGTCCCCGATGATCGAGTTGCGGATGTGGCCGACGTGGAGGGGGCCGTTCGGGTTGGCGCTCGTATGCTCGATCACCACCCGCTCCGCGCGGCGGGGCGCCGAGCCGAAGTCCGGGGAGAGCGCCGCCCGGATCGCTCCGGCCAGGTACGCCTTCCCGAAGTGGAAGTTGATGTACGGCCCCACCGTCTCCACCCGGATATCGCTGCCCTTCAGCGCTTCGGACACCTTCGCGGCAATCTCCGCTGCGATCTGCAGCGGGGGGCGGCGCCACTTCTTCGCCAGGCAAAACGCCACGGTGGAGGCGAGATCGGCGTGCTCCCCGCCCTCCACGAGCCCCACGTCCTTCTCGCCGCTCGCGAGCTGGAGGGCGCGCCGGATGCGTTCGCGGGTCTCCCGGTACATCACATCCCCGTCCTGTAGCGGAGGATCGCGGCGATCCCGCCGAAAGCGTTCAGAAGGATCGCCCCCTCCTCGAAGTCGTCCGAGATGATCTCGACAGTCGCCCCGCTCTGGTCGGCGAGCTGCGTCAGCTCCTCGACGATGTCCACCTCCTTTCCGATGGCGAGCGGCGAGGTGCAGCGCGGGCAGGCGCCGAGGTCGATATCCGCGGCGGTCCGCCCGGGCTCGGTGCGGATCGTCCTCTCCTCGGCGTAGTCGCAGGCGGCGCAGCGGATGGAGAGCCGGCTCCTGCGGAGCTTGGAGGAGAGGAGGACGACGTCCACCGCTCCCAGCTCCAGGTTCTTCCGCACGCTCTCCTCCCCGTAGGCGGCGTTCCCGTCGTCTTTGACGAGTTCCTGCAGGAAGCGGTTCATGAGCTCCTTCTCCTTCACCACCGCCATCCCCTTCAGGACGTCCTGGGCGGCGTCCACCAGCTCTGCCAGGCCGCTCTCGTTCGTGTAGGCGACGTCGAAGAGGCCCAGAATGCGCTTCTGGAGCTCGTGGTGGAGGTATCCGCCGTCCGCGAACTCCTCCTTCGTGGGGCTCGGCCCGCCGATCAGGACCCCCTTGAACCGCTCGAAGAAGTCCTTCTCCGCCAGGAAGATGTTGCTCGCCCGCTCCCCCACCTTCTGGTAGAACTCGTTGATCGCGATCAGGCGGAGCCGCTGGAACCGCACGCTGGACTGGCCGCCCTTCCGCTGCTTGCCGGGCACCGTCGAGGTGACCCCGGAGACCGGCTCGATGCGGTTCCCCCGGAGGAACCCGATGTAGGCCTCGCGGCGATCGATGACGATCAGCCCGTAGACCGCCTTCTCCTCCAGCATCTGCTTGAGGGGTTCGAGCTCGAACTTGGAGCTGCAGCGGTACATGTAGAGGTTGAGGGGCTCGGGGGGCTCGATGATGGTGCACTCCAGGTCCGAGCGGTCCCCGCCGAGGAGTATGGTGCCGCAGAAGACCGCCATGCCGTGCTCCGGAGGGCGTTTGTAGTACTTGAGCCGCGCCAGGATGGAGGAGAGCGCGCTCTGCACGTTGGTGCGGGTCTGTTTGCTCTTGATGTTCGAGCACTGGCCGTACTCGTCCCGCAGCTGGGCGGTCACGTCGGATATCTGCTTGTCCGGCGGGATGTAGAGGGTGATCAGCTCCGTCCCGCTCCCCTCCTTCGCCTCCAGCCTCTCGAGCATCTTCTTGAACTCGTAACGCCTCCGTCCTTCGTCCATCTCCACGACTTCGGGTTCCTGCTCCGCCATCTGGCCTCCTTACTCCGTAAGATTCCCATATATACTGGAGAAGCAAGAACATAAAACTAATCGGTGGTCGCAAACCGCATACGCTCCCGTAATTGTGAAAACGGGTGCAGGTACGGCCGCAAACAGGGGGGCAACTCCTCCGGTGCGGACTCAGATGGACTCCGCGATGCGATTGTCCACCTCGAGGTTGAGCCCGTGCCCGCCGCTGAAGTTGCAGAAGGTCTTCGGATCTCCCGCATACCGGTAGGTTGCCAGCGCCGCATCGATGGGTATGATGGAGTCCGCCGGGTCATGGTAGAGGCGGACCGGGCGGGGGGAGATCCGGCGGATGGCGTGGTCCGGATCCACGGACAGCAGGAACGAGCGGGCATCCCCGCTATAGCCGGTACCGGCCAGGCCGAACCCGGAGGTGGAGACGCCGATGTAGCCGGCAAACCGTTCGTCGAGGCTGGCGGCAATCGCCGCGTACCGGCCGCCGTTGCTGGAGCCCATCGCATACACGGGAACCTGGAACCGTTCATCGAGCAGCATCCGTGCGCTACAGAGATCGCAGACGATCTTGTAGTACTCCGGCCACTCTCCGCGGACGTAGCGGCGGTAGTCGTCCTCGAAGTCCAGCGGGCGGCCCGCGGTCTCGCCGCCGTTCCCGCGGATGTCCAGGACCAGGAAGGCGATGCCGCGCTCCGCATACCATGCGGCCCGATCGCGGTGGGCCTCTTTTTTCACCCCGGCACCTTCGGCAAAGACGATTGCCGCTCTCGGGTTCTGCGGCACAGCGAGAAGGGCGTAGATCTCTTCGTCGATATTCCAGAATCGTAACTTTTCGAGCGTGTAGGATGCATTCTCTGCGAGAATCGTTGCGGTCGCCCGCGGAGCGGTGCAGTGCAGCGAGAGGTTGCCGCCGGCGTCCACCTGATAGGAGGGGCGGTCGGACGGGGAGGTGCAACCCGGGAGAAGGACGAACGCGAGCAGGGCAAGGGAGAGGACCGCGGCCAGAACCGCTCCCGCCTTACCGCAGGCACTGGTATGCCAGGCAGATCGTCTTGGCATCGCAGATCGCCCCCTCGCGGATCATCGCGTGCACCGCATCCATCCGCAGCGGCACCACCTCGATGATCTCGTCCTCGTCCTTCTCGAACTCGCGGGAGGCGGCGAGATCCCGCGCCTCGAAGAGGTAGATCCTCTCCGTCGTGTAGCCCGGGGTGGTGTAGATGCAGCCCCGCGGCAGCAGCTCTCCAGCGCTGAACCCGGTCTCTTCGATCAGTTCGCGGCGGGCCGTCTCCTCCGGTCTCTCCCCTGCATTCATCGTTCCCGCGGGCGCCTCCAGGATGTAGCGGTCGATGGCAAAGCGGTACTGTCGGATCAGGTAGCAGTACGCCCCGTCCCGGGGAAGAATGGCGACGGCGTCCCCGGGGCGCACCACCACCCGCTCCTTCTCCGTGCCGTCGGGCAGGGTGTAGAGGTTCTTCTCGATGGAAAGCCGGTTCGATCGGAATATCTCCATCATCTCACCCCGATGATGTTTAAAAAGCGCATCATAGTCGAGGGGCTCTCTACACACATAGAAGAGGATGGTGCCTGCAGATACCTAAAGTTGATGGGGCTGTCCGGGGTAAAGACCTCAACCTGGTCAGTCGTAGTCCCAGCCCTGGACTTTTCCATTCCCGGTCGGAGTCTATTATCCTCAGGTGGATCAGATGCTCAAGAAAAGATCGAGGGCAATGTATTCTACGAACCATGAGGGGATCAAGACTGCCTGAGATGAATCATAACTCTCGAGGACCTCCTTGATTTTTTCGGCTCTGTAGAATTCATTCACAAACGATAGAGTATCCCCTCTCGACCGAAAGATCTTAAGTACGAGCGGCCCCCCTATCCGTATATGCCAATAATAAGCCACAAGGAGCCACTATTCAGGGCATCCAACGAGGATATCAGGTTTCTTGAAGCAGCCTATCCCATCGTACAGAGCTCCCGCATTCCCCTGTACTCCGGCAAGTAGTCCCGAAGGACCTACACCCAGCATCAACTCCCCGTCCTTCTCCTGTTGAAGGAATATCCCGGAGAGGATTATCGGGATATGACGGAGATCCTGGAATTGATGACTCCCCTTCAGGAACACCTGGATCTTGCCCGGGTTCCGCATTTCACCACGCTCCCGAAGTTCATGGCTCGGATCCGGTCCATGTCCCTGAATATCCTCCTGAAACGGATTCTTCACCTCGTGTACCGTTGGGGAGAGATCATCCCCATCACGGCCATCGATTCCTCCGGATTCACCACCTCTTATGCCAGTTCCTACTGTTCCGGGAGGACGGGAAAAACGCGGAAACGGTTCATCAGGACATCGATTGCCGTGGATACCGAGCGGCAGATCGTCACCGGGTTCACGTTCTCGCAGCAGCCGGTCCACGATGTGCTCCATGCCGAGAACCTCCTGAAGTCCTGTCACCGCCTACGGCGATCGGCCTGCTACGTCCTGGACGAGGGATACGATGCCGAGGATCTCCATGTTCTGATCCGGGAGCAGTTGCAGGCTGACTCCCGGATCCGCGTCCGTGCGAGAAAGCGGAAATGGATCTACGGGAGGTATCGACGCGAGATCGCCCGGTCCTTTGATGGAACGCTCTATCATCGGAGAAACCTCGTGGAAACTGCACTCTCCGTCCTGAAGAGGCGGTTCGGAGAGAGCCCGAAGGCGCGGAAATACGGGCACCCGCTCAAGGAGATCAGGGTCAAGATCCTTGTCTACAATCTGGATAGGTGGATTGAGAAAACTCTCATTATTGTCATCCCCGGGAGTTTCTACAGGGCCAAAAATACACATCCTTTTTACAATTAAGCTCGTTATCATTGCATCCGTATTCGTTTAAAGGTTCAGGCTTATTACAGCGCTAATATCATCAACAGTGGATGTGGCTGCAGTATGCCGCAGAACCTCCCAACCGAGGGGGATGGGCGAGGTGAACGAAGAAATGGCCGCGATATTATGGAACAACAACATATCCCTCGGTGAATATTTGGAGAATGTCTCCCCAGATTATTTTAACAATCTGACAGAGGAATGCAAAGAGCAGTATTACAATCAACCAATGACCTGGGCGGATCTCCATCAGAAGTTCCGATCTCCCTCTTGCCCTCCAGGTAAGTGGATCGGTCAGGATTTGGACCGCCAGCGGTCTGGGTGGGCGGTTCTACAGGGCGCCGGACCATATGGATTCAGCGGTTCTCGGGCAGTGAAATTCACGTTCACCCCCTACACTCGGTACCTGATCTCCAGATCTTTAAGCACATAATCCCGATGCATCCAGGATCATCCGCTGCCGCTTCGATACTTCCGTGGGGAGGATCTCACCGGTGGCCAGCCGGACCTTCTTGATCTTCGCCAGTTCCCGCAGCATCCCTTCCAAGGGGTACTCCTCCAGCAGCCCGGTCTCCTGCATCCGTTTGAGCGGCCGCATCCGCACGATCAGGGAGAGGAAGGTCACGAACAATAGTCCCTTCAGGGCGGACTCCTTCTTCACCGGGAGCGGCAGCACCTGGAGGTCGTTCTTCGGGGTGCGGAAGGCTTTGCAGGAAGGTCATGGTGTCCGGCCGCCCACCGATGGCGTGCAGGGCCTTCGTGGTGGTGAAGAGGTCGTGATAGTGGTTCTTGAGGGCGTCCGGAGAACTGCCCTGGATTGTCTTCACCTCCAGGACGTAGGAGAGGAGGGCCCCTCCCTCGAGGAGAGAGAACTCCCCGGCATGGGTGGCGATGGGTGTTCGATCCCGAGAGACTGCGGGTCCTATCCCTGAGATCTCATAGGGGATGCAGAGCAGTACGATGTAATCTTTACCTGTTACCGCACCCCGATGATGCGGTGCAGCTGGAGCTGGAGCCGCACCGGCAGGTCGTGCTCCAGGATGTACGCCGCGATCTCCGCATAGTCGGACCCGAAGACCGGGGAGACGAACACCTCCCCCGCGATGGGGTACCGGGCGATGACACCCTCCGCGTACGCCAGATCCGCCCGTCCGCCGACGACGAACTTCACGCTGTCCCGCGCCGTGATCCGCGCGAGCAGGGAGAGATCGCTCTCCTCGCCGGAGGACGGGCACTTCACGTCCATGCAGATCGCGGCGTACGGCTGCAGGTGCGCAAAATCCAGCGTGCCGTTCGTCTCGATCCCGACAGCGTAGCCCCCTTTAAAGAGCGTTTCCACCAGCAGCGGCAGATCGTCCTGGAGCAGGGGCTCCCCGCCGGTTACGCATATCCGCCGGCACCCCAGCGCCTCGACCCGCTCCAGGATCCCGGGTATATCCATCTCGGTGCCGCCGTCCCAGGCGTAGCGGGTGTCGCACCAGCGGCAGCGGAGGTTGCAGCCGGCGGAGCGGATAAATGTGGTTATTCTGCCCTGCTCCCTCCCCTCGCCCTGGATGCTCCGGAATATCTCACTGATCTGCATAGGAGATCTCGGCGTAGCAGGTGGGGGACTCCCACACGCGGATCCGCACCACCTGTGCGGTGCTCCCGTTCAACCGGCACTCGCGGTTGAGAAGGTCGACCATGACACCCGCCAGGAGCTCGCTCGTCGGGTCCCCCGGGGTGGTCACCACCTCCTGGAACGCCCGGATGCAGGGGACCATCGGGTCCTCCTCGTTCAGGATCACCTGGTGGTCGAACCGTTCGATGATCCCCTTGATCGTATTATAGTCGACCAGGATCATGGTCTCCTCGTCGACATCCCCCTCGATCCAGACCTCGACCCTCCAGCGGTGCCCGTGCAGGTTGTAGCACTTCCCCTCGTAGTGGAGGAGGCGGTGGGTCGCGTCGAAGGATACTTCCTTGTAGATCCGGGTCTTCACGCTAGAAACTCCGCAAGGTATAATATTATAATTAGGAACGTCTCATTGATATAAGCAACCGGAAGAATTGTCGCAATACAAAACATTCATTCCGCGCGTGGCACTGCATCGCAACGATGAGAGGTCCGCATTTTGCGAAAATAACGAGGGTTATCCATATGGGACAGGGTAAATTCGCAGCGAGGAAACTCAAGAGGGACTCCAAGAAGTTCCGCTGGAGCAACAAGAACTTCGCACGGCGCATGCTCCATCTCGACGAGAAGGCCGATCCCCTGGAGGGCGCTCCGCAGGCGCGGGGGATCGTGCTCGAGAAGATCGGCATCGAGGCCAAGCAGCCGAACTCCGCCATCCGCAAGGCGGTGCGCGTCCAGCTGATCAAGAACGGGCGCCAGGTGACGGCATTTGCGGTCGGTGACGGCGCCATCAACTTCATCGACGAGCACGACGAGGTCGAGATCGCCGGAATCGGCGGGCGGCTGGGACGCTCCATGGGCGACATTCCCGGCGTCCGCTACGTCGTCACGAGCGTGAACAACGTCAGCCTCCGCGAGCTGGTGATCGGGAGGAAGGAGAAGCCGCGCAGGTGATCGGCATGGCAGAGGCAATCGAAGCAGTCGGAGAGAGGAGAGAGGGTGAGCAGCAGGGTCCGCCCCGGCTGCTCTTCAACCGCTGGGACATGAGCGAGGTCGAGATCAAGGACCCGGGCCTCAAGCGCTACATCAACCTGCAGTCCATGATCGTCCCCCACTCCGGGGGCAAGCTGACCCGTCAGCAGTTCGCAAAAGCCGAGATGCTCATCGTCGAGCGTCTCATCAACCGCCTGATGCAGAGCGAGATGAACACCGGCGCCAAGGAGCGGGCGCTCCGCATCACGAAAGACGCGTTCGAGATCATCCACCAGAGGACCAAGAAGAACCCGGTGCAGGTGCTCGTGGACGCGATCGCCAACGCCGGACCCCGCGAGGAGACGGTGCGCCTGAAGTACGGGGGGATCAACGTCCCCAAGTCCGTGGACACCGCGCCGACCCGCCGGGTCAACACGGCGCTCCGGTTCATATCCGATGCGGTCTACAGCGGGTCCCGGAACAGCAAGAAGGATGTCGCAGAGGTCCTCGCAGACGAATTGATTGCAGCGGCGCGCGGCGACTCGAGGGCGTACTCGGTCGCCAAGAAGGAAGAGCGGGAGCGCATCGCCAAGGCCTCCCGATAATGCGGATACTTTTTTCGGAGTTACAGCATGGCACGAGGAAAGAAGATGGTAGATCGGGTAACCCAGCTCATGGGTCAGCCCGAACGGATCAGGAACATCGGGATCGTAGCGCATATCGATCACGGCAAGACCACGCTCTCGGATAACCTCCTCGCCGGTGCGGGGATGATCAGCGAGGAGCTCGCCGGACGGCAGCTCTTCATGGACTCGGACGAGGAGGAGCAGGCGCGCGGGATCACCATCGACGCGAGCAACGTCTCGATGGTGCACGAGTACGGGGGTCAGGAGTACCTGATCAACATGATCGATACCCCCGGCCACGTGGACTTCGGGGGCGACGTGACACGCGCGATGCGGGCGGTCGACGGCGCCGTCGTCGTGGTCGATGCCGTCGAGGGCACGATGCCCCAGACCGAGACTGTGCTGCGCCAGGCCCTGAAGGAGCAGGTGCGGCCGGTGCTCTTCATCAACAAGGTCGACCGCCTGATCAACGAACTCAAGGTGGACGAGCAGGAGATGCAGATCCGCCTGGGTCGCGTAATCGACAAGGTCAACAAGCTGATCAAGGGGATCAACGAGGAGCGCTACAACCAGGGCTGGAAGCTGGACGCCGCGAACGGCTCCGTCGCCTTCGGCTCCGCACTCTACAAGTGGGCGGTCTCGGTCCCCTTCATGAAGAAGAGCGGCGTCTCCTTCAAAGACGTCTACCAGAAGTGCCGCGCGAACGACATGAAATGGCTCGCCAAGCAGAGCCCGCTCTACGCAGTCATCCTGGACATGGTCGTCAAACACCTCCCGAACCCCATCGAGGCGCAGAAACGGCGTATCCACGTGATCTGGCACGGCGACAAGGAGACACCGGAGGGCAGGGCGATGCTCGCCTGCGACCCCAACGGGCCCGTCGCCCTGATGGTGACGGACATCAGCTTCGACCCCCACGCCGGCGAGGTCGCCACGGGCAGGCTCTTCTCCGGCAGGCTGAAGCGCGGCATGGAGCTCTACGTGATGGGGACCGCCGGCAAGGCGAACCGTATCCAGCAGGTGGGCATCTTCATGGGTCCGGAGCGGGTCGAGGTGGAGGAGCTCCCCGCCGGCAACATCGCGGCCGTTATCGGGCTGCGGGACGCGATCGTGGGCTCGACGGTCACCAGCCTGATGGAGATGACGCCGTTTGAGTCGCTCAAGCACTACAGCGAACCGGTCATGACGGTCGCCGTCGAGGCGAAGAACATGAAGGATCTCCCCAAGCTCGTGGAGGTGCTCCGCCAGGTCGGCAAAGAGGATCCCACCGTGAAGGTCTCGATCAACGAGGAGACCGGCGAGCACCTGATCAGCGGCATGGGCGAGCTCCACCTGGAGATCATCACCGGGCGGATCAAGCGCGACAAGGGCGTGGAGATCGTCACCTCCGAGCCGATCGTCGTCTACCGCGAGACGGTGACGGAGAAGGCCGGCCCGGTGGAGGGGAAGTCCCCGAACCGCCACAACCGCTTCTACCTGGAGATCAGCCCGCTCGAGGACGCCATCGTGGACCTGATCAAGAGCGGCGCCGTGTCCATGACCATGCCGGAGCTGGAGCGGAGGAATGCCCTGATCCAGGCCGGCATGGACAAGGAGGAGGCCAAGGGCGTCAAGGACATCCAGGGCACGAACATCTTCATCGACATGACGAAGGGTATCCAGTACCTGAACGAGACGATGGAGCTGGTACTGGAGGGGTTCCACGAGGCGATTGCGGGCGGGCCGCTCGCCGACGAACCGGTCCAGAACCTCAAGGTGCGCCTCGTCGACGTCAAGCTGCACGAGGACGCGATCCACCGCGGCCCCGCCCAGGTGATCCCGGCGGTGCGTGCCGCGATCAAGGCGGGGATGCTGATGGCAAACGACTCCCTGATGGAGCCGGTGCAGAAGATCCAGATCAACGTGCCCGCCGACCAGATGGGCAACGCGACGTCCCAGATCCAGGGGCGCCGCGGCCAGATCTTCGATATCGTCAGCGAAGGGGACTCCATCGCGGTCATCGGCAAGGCGCCGGTTGCCGAACTCTTCGGCTTTGCGGGCGACATCCGCTCGGCGACCGAGGGGAGAGCGATGTGGAGCACGGAGTTCGGCGGATTCGAGCTGGTCCCCTCCAGCCTGGTGAAGGATGTCGTGATGAGCATCCGCAAGCGCAAGGGTTTGAAGGCGGAGATGCCCCGCCCGGACGATTATCTCGCCTGATCTCACCGGCAGTAAGGCGACCTGTCCCCCCTTTTCGGGCGCGGACCGCTCCGGTCCGCGGAAAAATTCCGGTATCGAGAGAGCCCTTCCCGCAAAAAATATTCTTCCCCCCTCAGGAGGGTACGTGTGGAGGAGGAGGCGTGCTGAGAGGGGGTTGTGCGTCGGTTGAGGTGCTGTATGGCAATTTGCCCCACTTGCCAAGGGACAGTCGTCGCATGCCCAGGCCATCTCTGTCCGCTGCGGCGTGTCCCTAGGAGGTCTTTACAGCATCATATTATTAAAACTTTTCTATATTATATTTTTGGGTTTTAAAGCATTATTGAATAATTATAAGCCATAAATGCATTTCTGAACCTCCATCTGCCAATTTGCAGGGCAGAACCGTCGCCATTTGTACCCGCTCGATCGCCGTTGTGCGCGCACGGGCGGCGGTCTGCCGGGGAGAACGGCCCGGCCCTCCATTTCCCGCAATTTTAAAATTCTCCTCCGCAGATATTACCTGTCAGCGGTGTCTGCTCAGGCATCGAGCGTGAATACCGGAAGGGACTGACCATGAAGAAGCACGAGGTGTTTGAGAGCGTACCGGGAATCCTCCGCCCGTTCAAGGCGTTCATCGAGGGGCTCGGGCTCAAAGAGGGGGATCAGATCGTCTACTACGGGGTGCCGGGTACGTGCACCCCGTTCGTGGAGCTCCTGGGGTTCGCCATCCGCGCACTCCCCGTCGAGCAGGTCTTCGTGCCGCTGACGAAGGAGGATAGGGCGTTCCGGCTGGAGCTGGTCCCCGACGTGGGAATGCAGGTCTGCCGGAACTCCGTGACCCTGGGACCCAGGGTGATCGTGCTGATGGGCGGGCTCTCCATGCCCAACTCCGGCGTCTCCGCGGACCAGGTGGCGGACACGATCGCCAAGTACGGGGCCTCGCTCGTCGGGGTCTGCTTCATGAAGATGTTCGAAAAGGCGGGCTGGCTGAAGACGTTCGACTTCGACCTGCTCATCGACGCCACCATCTCCCCCGTGGACGTGTGGAGGGAGGAACACCCGATCGCGGGCGGAAGGTACTGACAGCGGGGCTCTCTCCGCATCCTTTTCGATGGCGGTGGACCCCCCGGGCGCATCCGCTCCGCCGAATCGCACGCAATGGGCCCTCTGCCTCTCGCGGAGTGCGGGCGGCGACAGCGGGGCATCCTTCCGCGATCCTGCAGACCCTGTTGCACCGAGCGCTTGTCCGGGGCGATTCCGTTTGAATATTTATAGGGGGGACATCCCTTACCACACTCCTGATACGGCAAGACCGGGAAGAGGGAGCGGCAGGATAAGGGGTTCTTATGCTCGTATTGTCTGGATTTGAGCTCGCATTGAGGAAGGATCATGGGGTCCGAAGAGATCCGCCGCATCCCTCCCTTCGAGGCTATCGTACCTGTGGGGGTGGGGGAACGGGGGGGGGGGGGGGGGGGGGGGGGGGGGGGGGGGGGGGGGGGGGGGGGGGGGGG
>JASEFH010000013.1 GCA_030019205.1 Methanomicrobiales archaeon | reverse complement strand
GGGATCTCTACAGAGCCACAAATCCCATGCCTTTTATACAGATACAACACTGCAGGGTTCACCACCAGCCCAGGGGGTGAATTCATTCGCGCAAGCGTACATTTCCAGAGATTCATTTTTACGCAGTAGGGAGAGGATCGATCCTCTCCATTCATTATTCCCGTTCAGGAGTGACGCATCTCCCTGGATGAACCGCCTCACGAGGTAACGTGGGTGGTGTTGGTGCCGATTTCTCCGGTTGCATAGAAAAATGGGAGAGATTCCGTCGTACGATCCACTTTCGCCCTGCCCACGCCCTACCTTCTAATATCCCCCTTCCCACTGCTTGATGGTGCTGTAGTCCGGCACTCAGGACAGTCATTGCCATGGCGCACCTCTTTACCGCCAACCCGCCCCGTTTCGCCTGAGAAGAGCCCCGCCTCCCCCGGACGCCGCACCGATGGACAACTGCGAGGTGAATACATGACGAAACGACCAGCCCATCCTCTCGCGGTGGCACGAGTGGGAAACGAGGGCTTCGAGAAGACCTGCCCCCTCCGCAGGGGGATCGGCAGCCTGACGAACGAACGCGGCATCCGGGTACGCATCGGGAAGAGGGAGGGTGCATGTCCGGCCGCTTGAGTGGCGCCTCCCGCGTGCGGATGACCAGACCCGATCAGCAGAAGTGCGCCACTAGAGAGTCATCCTCCCGGAATATAGGTATGCGCATCCGCGGGGACCCCGCCCCCCACCCCTGCCCGCCCTGCCGCCTCGCGGTCCCGGAACCCGCCCCCGGCCCGGAGTGCGCCGGGCTCCGGGGCGGGGAGATGCGGCCGGCAAAGGAAGACCTCTTCCAGGAGTGCGCTGTGCGGACCTTCCGCGAGTGCCGGTCCCGGAAGGTGAGGTGATGCCCTTTGAAGAAGCGGGCACCATCGTCCCCGGCATGCGCGGCGGCGTGGTGCTTCGGATCGGCCCCGACCTCTACGTCCTGGGGGGGACGGAGATCAAGACCCTGCTCTTCTACGGCAGCACGGTGAGCGTCTGGAAGTACAGCGCCCAGCGGACCCTCGAAGGCTACGCGCGGATCGGGATGCAGTTCGCCGGCGTCGCCCGCACCAGCCGCTCGGGGCGGGCGGTGCTTTTCAGCATCGGCGGCATCACCTACATCGTGCCCCGCGACGACCTGGCGGACGTGGCGAAGCGCCGGCGGGACGAAGCCCCCCTCTCCCGCATCGTGCCCCGCGAGACCCGCAGGGAGGAACACGGATGATCGCGGTCTCCCCCGCCCGCTGCACCTGCCCCGGGGCTGTGTGCCATGGCAGATGATCTCAGCCGGACGCTGGAGACCCTCTTCCCGCACCGGCAGGTCGTGGAGATGCGGGCGCTGGGGGAGGACCGGGTCGCGAGCGGCTACTATGACGACTACGCCAGACTGGCAGAGCACGCGAGGGCCCTGGATGCCGATCCGGCCGTCCACGGCATCTACGTCACCCTGAACGAGGTGAACCCGGCGCTCCTCGCCCGGCGGGCGAACCGCATCAAGATGCGGCTGCACCGAAAAGACGCGACCACGGGCGACGGCGATATCCTCCGCCGCCGCTGGCTCCCGATCGATATCGACCCGGTCCGACCGAGCGGGGTATCGGCGACCGACGCCGAACACGCCCGGGCCCTGCAGCGGGCGGACGCGATCGCCGCGTGGCTCGCGGACCTGGGATTCCCCGGGGCGGTGCGGGGCGACAGCGGCAACGGGGCGCACCTGCTCTACCGCATCGACCTGGAGAACACCGACGAGAACCGGGACCTGGTGAAGCGCTGCCTGGAGGTGGTGGCCGCCCTGCACGGCGACGACACGGTCTCGATCGACACCGCGGTCTGCAACGCCGCCCGCATCTGGAAACTCTACGGCACGCGCTCCCGCAAGGGGGACGACACCCCGGAGCGGCCGCACCGCCGCTCCCGCCTGATCTCTGTACCGCCCCGCATCGAGACGGTGCCGCGGACCACCCTGGAGCGGCTGGCGAACTGCCTGCCGGCGGCTCCGGCGGCGCCGAAGGGGAGTGAGAAGATCCGGGATCTCGCCGCCTGGCTGCAGGAGCACCGCATCGGGGTGAAATCCCGGAAGCCCTACCAGGGCGGGACGCTCTTTGTCCTGGAGGCCTGCCCCTTCTCCAGCGCCCATACCGACGGCGCCTTTGCCATCCAGTTCGGGAACGGGGCGCTCTACGCCGGCTGCCACCATGCCTCCTGCGGGGGCGGGAAGCAGCGCTGGGCGGAGCTGCGGGGACGGTTCGAGCCCGCCGGGCGGAGGGCGGCGGCGGAGGACGGCCCCTCTTCTCCGCAGGACACCGATCCGTCGGAGCAGAGCGGGTTCACCGAGGCCCGGCGAGCCCGTGCCGAGGAGATCCTCGCCCGAGGCGACCCCCGGGGCTTCATCCTCTCGACCTTCCAGGGGCTGCACGTCGGGGACGCGATCGTCGCGGAGTGCTTCCTGGTGAGCGTGGTCGCCTCCGCGGCGAAGAACTCCCGCGGGCTCCACGTCTGCCCGACGGGCGACTCCGGCAAGGGGAAGAGCGACGCGGCCCAGTCGTTCCTGAAGCTGGTGCCGGCGCCCTACAAGGTCCAGGGATCGATCAGCTCGAAGTCGCTCTTCTACCACGAGATCCACCCCGGCTCGATCGTCATCTTCGACGACGTGAACCTGAACGAGGACCTCCGCGAGATCCTCAAGAACGCCACCTCGGACTTCCAGAACCGGCTCCTCCACCACACCATCAGCATGAGCCGGGAGGCGGTGGTCCGCACCTTCCCGCCGGGCTGCACCTGGTGGATCCTCTCCGTGGAGAACCCGGGCGACGACCAGATCCTGAACCGCATGCTCAAGCCCTGGATCGACGACACCGAAGCCCAGGACCGGCGGGTCCAGGAGACCGTCTACCGCCAGGCCGCGCTCTCGCAGGACGAGATCCGCACCGTCGAGGACGTCGCGGTCTGCCAGGCGATCGTTGCCGAGATCAAGCGGCAGTCGGTCTACGTGCGGATTCCCTTTGCGGACCGCATCCGCATCGAGAACGTGCGGAACCGGCGGAACACCCTCATGCTCCTCGACCTGATCCGATCGTTCGCGATCCTGAACTACCGCCAGCGGGTTTCGCGCACCCTGCGGAACGGCCAGACGGAGATCGACGCCGCCGTGGCGGACTTCGAGGCGGCGGTGCAGCTCTGCGTCGCCCTGGATCGCGAGGGCGGCCAGACCACGAAACTGTTGAAGAACGAGCATCTGTTGATCGAGACGGTCCTGAAGATGCACGCGGAGGAGTTCACGGTGAAGGATCTGCAGAACTGGATGGGGCTCTCCTACGACTCCATCCGGCGGATCCTGCACGGGCGGCCGGACCGCTCCACCTGGGGGCTGCTCGCGAAGTGCCCGGCGTTCGGGTGCGTCGATACGACGACGCTGGACGAGACGGAGACGCCGCCCCGCAAACGGCGGGAGTATCACTACACTTTCGATGCGGAGCTCTACCGCGCCTGGATGCGGAACGGGGGGATCTGGCTCGCGGAGGATGACGGACCTTTGCCCACGTTGCCCACCGATCCCGATGGTGGGCAAGAGTCGCGGGCAAGAGACGATACGGCTGATGGAGCGTCCGATCCCCCTTCTGAGGAAATAGCACCGAGTTCTGAGGGGGCCGATCCGACTCTTGCCCAGATCTCCCCGACCACAGGAAGGGGTGAACCGGCAGCCGATGATCAGGTGTGCGACGCGGGAGCGTCCCATGATTCCGCAGATGTGGGCAAGAGTGATCTGAAGCCAGCGGAACGGGAAGGAATTGAAAAACCGGACACAGAACAGGCTCCGCTCTCTTGCCCACCGTCTGGGCAAAGCATGGGATCGAATGGGCCGGTGGGCAAACGTGGTGTCATCCGGGAGCAGGACTACATCGCCCTCCCCCGGGCCGTGGACCAGCCCTGTCATCTATGCGGGAGGCGCCCGACGAGTTCCGTGAAGAGGATCGCGAACGGGGAAGAGCCGCAGTATCTCTGTTATGACTGCCTGAAGGGGGCACGGAGTGCGGGACAGAGCAGGCGTCTGCCGGACGTGAAGCGGCCCGGCACCATTCCTCTCGCGGGTGTGCTGGACCACCGGGACTTCACCAGGATGGAGGACCCCTGGGGGAAGTGCGATATCTGCAGAGTGAACAGTGCCGCGTATCGGAGCTCGGACCGGCACAGCCACCTGTGCGGGGTATGTTACCAGCGGTTGGTAAGGGAGTGGAATCAGGGGCAGATAGCGTAACGGTCTAATAAGTAGCCATATCCAGAACTGTGGAATCAATAAATATTTTTAATATTCGAAAGATGAATCGAATTAATGCACTTTTTTAAAAATAAAGCCCGGCATCCTAATAAAAGAAGATAGTCTCCAAAAGTATCCCTTAAAAAGAAGAATTACCCTCATTTTGGGGTTGGTTGGCAGACTGTATATGGTCGTACTCGTAGCCTTCGTCGCCTTCTATGTACCCGCTCAGTTCTACTGGGCTTTGAATACCTCTCGAGCACTGGATGTGTACTTCTCGATACAATATAAAGTAATAATTCAGCCAGAAGGCGAGAGACAGATCAGCACCATACTTGATGAAGTTCAAGACATGCCCCATGAAGTAGAGAAATTAAATCGGATTGCCGAATGGGTGACAACCAATTTCACGGAATTATTCTGGGAGAGATACCTGCATCGCAATATCATACTCCAGACCTTGGATCCACCGATTAACAGGTATCGTTATGATCCCTCGACAGGCAAAATCAGGGCAGAGCATTCAATATTTGGGAAAAATCCATTCACTAACGATCCTTACTGGATCAGTTACAATAAACTGGGTGCCTGTGGCGAATTGGCCCATCTGTTTGCAAACGTATCCAATAGAGCAGGTTTTGAGACACGGGTAGTTGGTGCGGACCTTGTTGAGAAGTTTCTCATATTCGAATTTGTGACAAATAACCATGCCTGGGTGGAAGTGAAGATCGGGGATGAGTGGTGGTATTTCGATCCCGATGCTTATGGTCATTATCACGTGTTAGGAATTGAGTCTTACAAGGATCGGTGGTTCAATAAAACTGAATACTACGACATCTTTTCTCCTGACAGGGTAAAGCGCGTGTACATCGGAGGGACTCAAGAGGATATATCAGATCGTTATCCTCGGCTGGTACCATATCGCGCTCCGATCTGGACATGGTAATGGAGATGTAGCAGGATTGAAGGAAGATAGGGAATATTCTTCTCCCATAATTCTGCCTATGTCTCTGCACTTTCGTCCTGTCTGCTTCGCAACCCTTCTACCCCCGAATTGAAGGAATGCTATGGGTCGAAGCTTTCAGAGCGTCCGGATGGCTGTTCAGGATGTCACTTCCCGGTGGGAACGGGCTGGCAAGGCGATGCGACCGGACGACCGCCCGTACGCAGCCATGATCGCGGACTTCACCAAACGGCATACGAGCGCAATATTCTATACCTTCGACGATCCTCTCGAAGCAGCCGTATTTTCAGTGCTTGTCGAAATTCTGAAACGATTGGATACCGAAACGGATGAACCGTGCATCCAACCCTCCTGTCACTTTCCCCCCGCATGCAATCTCTATTAAAAGCCTCGGCCATAACCAATTCTTCAGCCTATAGATCCTATAGGCAAGTACCTCAATGGCAGATTTCGTAGAAACGACCAACACCAAGACGGCGGTCCGGACTCTTACCGCCCCGATCGCCGACGTAGCGGCCTTCGACGCCATCGTCCAGGCCGTGCTTTCGGAAAACCCCTTCGGCTGCGTGGAGTACATCCAGGCCGGCGTCACCCATCCCGGTGTCGAGAAGGTCCGCGAGGCTTACACGGTCCGCGTGAACTACGAGGACGGCGAGGGCAACCGCGTGGGCTACGTGACCGCCCGATCCCCCTCGGTCGCGGCCTTCACCGCGAACGCGGCGGAGATCCTGGCGAACGCCGCCCTGGCAGCCGCGATGGGCGGGACGGCGGTCCGCGACACGGAGGCCGAGTCGTTCACGTGCCAGCTCCGCTGCCACGATCCCAACGGCGAGATCTACTCCGTGGCCTTCACCCGGGACGCGGTGCGGATCACCTCCTACCAGGACGACGCCATCCGCCTCAAGGTGGAGACCTGGGCCGACACCGTGCCGGCGCTCGCCTGACGGGGCCGCTCCTCCCATCATCACCTTTCCCCTGGAGCGACCCCGGATGGATAGCGGCGTCCTGATCGTGGGCATCCTCGTCGGTGCCGCCCTGCTGGCCTACGTGGTCGTCCCCGGTCTCATCATCGTGTGGGACCGGGTCCTGGACCACGTGCGGCGGACGGGGAGCGGGAAGGAGCAGGGATAACCTCCCCCTGCACCCTCTCCTCCCGGAGCCGTCATGACCGATCTCTTGACCCTCTGCACCACCGCTCTCGCCCTCGCCGGGCTGCTGGCCGGGTTCATCACCGCCCGGCGGCTGCGGCTCCTGACCGCGATGATCGTCGCGTTCGGGGAGGAGGCGGCCTGCTACTACCGCATCTCCCGGGATGGTGAGATCACGATCGAGGAAGAGCAGGAGATGGGGCGGGCGGCGATCCGCTTCTTCGAGCGGGTGGAAGAACTCGGGATCGAGGTGCTGAACCGGGACACCTGCGGGACCTGACCCCGGGCGATACCGTCCGTCTCCCTCACACTCCCGGAATCGCCCTCCTTCTCAGGTCGTAGGTCCCGATGCGAAGACGGTCCCGCCCCCTCCGGCCCGCGCCGGAGACTCGCCCCCCCCTTTTCAATACATCTCTGTTGTGCCTCGACGCCCCCACGCGCTCGGCACGATCACTTCGTGGCGGCGGCCGCCTCGTTCTCGCCGCCCGCCGCTCCGCTCGCTCTGCCGCGCCCGATGGCACCGGGCGCGACGGCCGCCCGCGGACGTGCGCGTACCGGGAGATCGTTCGGAGGCGCAGTATTATCAGATAGGGGGTTCACTGTTTCAGTACTTTTACAGGAACATCTGCCATGTCCCGGTCCCCGCGTACTGCCCGGAAGAAGGAAGCGCAGGATTCCCGCGCTGCCGCACACGGCGGGACTCCATCCGACGCCGAGCGTATCGCAGCGCTCGAGGCGGAAGTCGGGACACTGCGGTCCGAGAACGCCGCCCTCCAGCGCGGCATCGCAGCCTGCAGGCGGAGCGAAGCGAGCCTGAAAGAGAGCCGGGAACGGCTCCGATCGATCCTGGACCATTCGCTGGATGCCCTCTACCGCCGAAACCTGCTGACCGGCCGCGCCGATTACTACAGCCCCGCCATAGAGCTGCTCACCGGGTTCACCGTGGAAGAATCGCTGGCCATGCCCATGGATGCGATCCTCGGGCGCGTGCATCCCGACGATCTCCCCCGGGTGCGGGATGCAAAGCTGAATCCCGCATCCCTGACCGCAGGGGGCACGATCGATTACCGGTTCCGCCGCAAAGATGGCACCTACCGGTGGTTCTCCGACCGATTCAGAATCCTCTTTGACGAAGAGGGCAGGCCTGTCGCTCGGGAAGGCGTCATTCGCGACATCACCGAGCAGAAGCAGGCCGAGGCGGACCTGGAGGCCAGCGAACTGCGATATCGGACCATGGTGGAGAATGCCCTCGATGCCATCGTCATCGTCGATGGCGAGAAGATCCTCTACCTCAATCCGACCGGGCGAACACTCCTCGGCATCTCCCGTCCGGAAGAGATCCTCGGCAGGGCGGTATTGTCGATCGTTCATCCGCACTTCCGCGATAGCGTACAGGCGAATATTGCCCAAGACCAGCTGGGCGAACCAACACCGATCCTGCAGTTTCCGCTCCTCCGGCAGGATGGAACTTCTGTATGGGTCGAAGGGCGGGGGGTCCGCACCGACTTCGGCGGGAAACCCGCCGTGCAGATCGTCCTGCGGGACATCTCCGACCGCAGGCAGGCCGAGGCGGAGCTCCGCTCTGCCATAGAGAGGGAGCGTCTGCGCGCCACGGAACTGGACGCGACCCTCGCATCGATCGCATCGGGCGTCATCATCTACGATCGATCCGGGTCGATCATCCGCGTGAACGAGGCGGTGCGCAGGATGATCGAGGGAACATCGCCCTCTCTGGATCCTGCCCGTTTCGAGGAGCGCCGGGAGATGTTTGGCGTTGTGCGGGCGGATGGAACGCCATTGCCCCGGGAGGCGGCCCCCTACTACCGGGCGCTGCACGGCGAGACTGTGCGGGGAGAAGAGGTGATGGTCACCCGCCTGGACAGAGAACCGCTCTGGGTGGACACCGCCGCGGCCCCCATCCGCGATGGCAGCGGCGCCATCGTCGGGGCTATTGCCATCCTCACGGACATCACCGAGCGCAAAAGGGCCGAAGAAGCCCTGCTGGAAAGCGAGGCCCGGTACCGTCGCATCGTCGAGACCGCCAACGAGGGTATCTGGACCATCGATGCGGATCACAGGACGACCTATGTCAATCGAAGGACGGCCGAGATCCTCGGGTATACGCCCCAGGAGATGCTTGGCCGCTCTCCTGCTGAATTCCTCTTCCCGGAAGATGTCGAGACCGTGAAAGACCAGCTCAAGGAGCGGAGCAACGGGACTCCGGCCACCAATCTCGAGAAACGCTATCGGAAAAAGGACGGCAGCTGTGTCTGGGTGAACATGAACACGGTCCCCCTCTACGACGACAGGGGCAACTATGCGGGCGCCCTGGGTATGATCGCCGATATCACCGAGCGGAAACGGGCTGAAGATGCGTTGAGAACGGCCAATGAACTCCTGGAGAGTCGCGTTCGTGAACGGACGGAAGCCTTGGCTCTCTCCCTGGAAGCCCTGAAGGCCGAACGGCACCGCCTCTACGATGTCCTCGAGACCCTGCCGATCTACGTCTGTCTTCTCGATGAGGACTACCGGATGCCGTTTGCCAACCGCACCTTCCGTGATAACTTCGGTGAATCTCAGGGCCGTCGCTGTTACGAGTTCCTCTTCAACCGCACAGAACCCTGCGAACACTGCGAGTCCTATACCGTGATGAAGACCCGGGCGCCGCACCAGTGGTACTGGACCGGGCCCAATGGCAGGGACTACGAGATCCACGATCTCCCCTTCCCCGACAGCGACGGTTCGCTGCTCGTTCTGGAGATGGGGATCGACATCACCGACCTGCGGAAGGCGGAAGCAGCGCTCAAGACGGCGAATGAAGAACTCGAGACCCGGATCAAAGAGCGCACTGCCGAACTGGCGCAGGCAAACCTCTCTCTCCGGACCGAGGTGGCCGAACGGAGGCGGGCCGAAGAGGCGCTGAAAGGGTATGCCGAACGCCTCCGGCGGAGCAACGAAGACCTGGAACGGTTCGCCTACATCTCCAGCCACGACCTGCAGGAGCCGATCCGCACGATGGTGACGTTCGCCCAGCTCCTGGAGAAACGGTATGCAGGGCGGATCGATCGGGATGCCGACGAGTACATCCACTATATCGTCAGGGCCGGGAAACGGATGCAATCGCTCATCAACGACCTGCTGGAGTTCTCGCGGGTCAACACCAAGGGCATGGAGTTCCGCCCCACGGATGCCAATGCGATTGTCGAGGAGGCCCTGGCCGGTCTGCAGATCCAGACCGTGGCGGAGGGCGTCACGATCACCGTGGATCACCTGCCGGACGTGATGGCCGATCCCGGCCAGCTCCGCCAGGTCTTCCAGAACCTGATCGGCAACGCCCTCAAGTACCGCAGAGCGGATACCCCTTCCGAGATCCGCATCTCCGCCCGGGAGGTGGATCGCATGGTGCGGTTCTCGGTCGCGGACAACGGGATCGGGATCGAGCCGCAGTACTTCGACCGCATCTTCGTCATCTTCCAGCGGCTCCATGGCATGGACCAGTACGAGGGGACCGGGATCGGGCTGGCGCTCGTAAAACGGATCGTCGAACGGCACGGAGGCAGGATCTGGGTGGAGTCCGAGCCGGGGAAGGGCTCGACGTTCCACTTCACCCTGCCGCCCGTGCGGGCGTCCGGCGACGGAGGGACCCTTCCGAATGGGGCGAATATCCTGCGGTGAGAAGACCCGCCGGATCGCCCCCGGCCATCCCGTGCGGAGTCCCCCCGTGCGCGGGGTCTTCGGGGCGCATCCGCTCGGAACGGGGAGGGGTTCACGCCGGCGGCGGGGAGCGGATCCATTCATCGGATCGATGAATCTTCAGCGTGCCAATCAATATATGCCGATGCCGTGAATTTTGAGAGTACCCCCGCATGCCCTATGGTTTGTCCGCATGAGAATGCCCCGGTGCACCGGGGCGGTGGCACACGGAAGCTCTCTTCCCGCGACAGCAGATCCGCGGCACTCCGGGATCTCTTCCAGGAGCGGGCGGCGGAGACGGTCCGCGGGCGGGAGCACGTTCTCCGCGCCCTGATCGATTCCGCGCTCGATGCGATCGTCGTCCTGGACTGGGACGGAACGGTCCTGTTCACCAACAGAGCCGGGGCCGCTCTGGCGGGCTTCGGGGATCCCGGGGACGCTATCGGCAGGAACGTCCTCGGGTTCGTGCATCCGCACTCCTTCCCCTCCGTTCTCCGGGACATCGAACGCGTGAAGGGCGGCGAGGGCGGTATCCTGAACGAGTACCGCATCCAGAACCTGAAGGGGGAGGAGAGATGGATCGAGGGGCTCGGGACGAAGATTGCCATCGCGGGCACGGAGGCGATTCTCGTCAACCTGCGGGATATCACCGCGAGGAAGCGTCTTGAACAGGCTCTCCGCGAGGAAGAGGCGCGGTTCCGGTCGGTCGTCCAGAACTCCTCCGATCTCATCACGATGGTCGACGGTCAGGGGAGGATCCTCTACGAGAGCCCGGCGACCCGGCGGATTCTCGGGTATCCCGCGGGGAAGCGGGTCGGCGCGTCCATCTTCGACTACGTGCACGGCGACGATCGGGCTGCCGTGCGCGAAGCCTTCGCGCGGGCCGTGACCGAACCGGGAACGGCGCTGTCGGCCCCGTTCCGGATCCGGCACGAGGACGGATCCTGGGTCTACCTGGAATCGACGGGGAGCAACCTGCTCGACGATCCCTCCATGCGGTGCCTCGTCATCGCCTCCCGCGACATCACGGAACGCAAACGGGCCGAGGAGGCCCTGAAGCGCCGGGACGCGATCCTGGAGGCGCTCACCTTTTCTGCGCACGCCTTCCTGCGGAACCACGCGGTTTCCGCGAGCATCCCCGGGATCCTGGAGGTTCTGGGCAGGGCCGCGGACGTCAGCCGGGTCTGCATTTGTGCCTGCCAGGCCGGGAGCGACGGCGGTGCTCGGATCCGCCGCACGTTCGCATGGAAGGCGCCCGGCATCGCCCCTCCCGGGGAGGATCCCCAGGACCCCCGCTGGGAGGGCGGGCGTACCCCCCTGCTCCGCCAGGTGCTCGAGCAGGGGCGGACGGCGGCGGCCACCCTGGCGGATCTGGCCCCTGCGGATCGGGAGGTGCTCGAACCGCAGGGGATCCGATCCCTCGTCCTGGTCCCCATCCGGGCCGGGGGGAGCGTATGGGGTTTCATCGGATTCGATGAATGCCGGTGCGATCGCGTCTGGACGTTCCCGGAGATCAAGGCCCTGGAGGCGGTCGCCGATCTCGTCGGGTCCGGAATCGTGCGGGAGCAGATGGAAGAGAAGCTCCGCGAGAGTTCCGAACGGCTGCGGTTCGCCCTCGCCGCCTCCGGGACATCGATCTGGGAATGGGACATCCGCCAGGACCGGATCAGCGGTCTGACGGATCTCGAACCGGCCTTCCGCGCCCTCACCGATATGTATCCCGTGACCTTCGAGCGGTTCCGGAGCCTGATCCATCCCGGGGATCGCCCCCGAATCGACGAGGCGGTGCGGAAGACGATCCGCGAAGCGGATCGGGACAGTTCGCATCGGGAGACGTTCCGCATCGGGCTGCCGGCGGGGGAGGTGCGGTGGATCGAGGTGCACGCAAAAGCCGTCTTCGACGCCTCCGGTCGTGCGGAACGCGTGATCGGGACCGCCCGGGACATCACGGCGCGCCGGCAGCTCGAGGAGGAAGTCGAGATCCACCGGCGCCAGCTCGAGCGTCTCGTGGCCTCGCAGACCGTCGAACTCACCCGCACCGTCGAGTCCCTTCGCCGCGAGATCCGGGAGAGGGAGCAGGCCGAACGCGCCCTCCAGAAGCGCGAGGAGTTCCTGAACGACATCTTCCACAGCATCCAGGACGGGATCAGCATCCTCGACTGCGATATGTCCATTCTGCGGGTGAACCATGCCATGGAGGAGTGGTATGCCCACTGCATGCCGCTCGCCGGGAAGAAGTGCTATGAAGCATACCACGGAAGAGAGCAGCCCTGCGAGGCATGCCCCTCGCTCCGCACTCTCGCGACGGGAGAACCCGCGCACGGGACGGTGCGAAAGAGCGGGCCCGGCGGTGAGGCAGGGGGATGGCTCGACCTCCACTCGTTCCCCCTCGTGGACGAGCGGACAGGCGCTCTCTCCGGGGTGATCGAGTACGTCCGCGACATCTCCGAGAGAAAGCGCATCGAAAATGCCCTCCGGGAGAGCGAGGAGAAGTACAGGAGCCTCTTCAACGAAGATATCACCGGCAATTTCATCTGCTCCCGCGCAGGCGAGATCCTGGACTGCAATCCCGCGTTTCTCCGCATGTTCGGGTTTCTCTCCCGGGAAGAGGCGCTGTCGTCCAGCGTCCTGGACATCTATGCCGATCCCTCCGAGCGCGAGGAGCTCCTTGCGCGTCTCGAGAAGGAGAAGAGACTCGATGGGCATGAGAGGCTGCGGAAGCGGAAGGACGGCAGCCCCATCCCCGTGATCGAGAACGTCATCGGCGTCTTCGACGACCGTGGCAGCCTCGTCGGAACGAAAGGCTACATGATCGACAACACCGAACGGAAGCGTGCCGAGGAGGCGCTGAAGAGATCCCTGGAGAATCTCGAGCAGAGCAACGCGGACCTGGAACGGTTCGCCTACGTCGCCTCCCACGATCTCCAGGAGCCGGTGCGGATGATCACCAGTTACGCGCAGCTGCTGCGGCGGCGGTACGGCGGGAGGCTGGATGCCGATGCCGACGATTTCATCGGGTTCATCGAGCAGGGCGGAAGAAGGATGCAGGCGCTGATCGCGGATCTGCTCGAATACTCGCGGATCCATTCGCGGGCTACACCATTCGAACCCACGGATGCCGGGGCCGTCCTGCGGGAGGCTCTGGAGATGCTCAAGCTCTCGATCGAAGAGAAACACGTTGCGGTCACGCAGGATCCCCTGCCGCCCGTGCTGGCCGATCCCTCCCAGCTCCGCCAGGTCTTCCAGAATCTCGTCGGGAACGCCATCAAGTTCGGCAGGGCGGACACCCCTGCGGCGGTCCACATATCGGCCCGGGGGGAGGGCGACACGGTGCGGTTCTCGGTCGCGGACAACGGGATCGGGATCGAGCCGGAGCACCGCGAGAAGATCTTCGACCTCTTCCAGCGGCTGCACGGGCGGGAACGGTACGAAGGAACCGGCATCGGTCTCGCGATCGTCAAACGGATCGTCGAGCGGCACGGAGGCGGGATCTGGGTCGAGTCCGAGCCCGGGAAGGGCTCGACGTTCCACTTCACGCTCCCCGCGGCGCGGCAGCCGGTTCCGCAGGGGCGTGACCGTCCATGAATCCGATCGAGATCCTGCTCGTCGAGGACAATCCTGCAGACGTCAAACTGATGCAGGAAGCCCTCCGCGAGTCAGCGGTGCCCGGCCGCCTCGCGGTGGTGGGCGACGGCGAGGAGGCGGCGGCATTCCTGCGCCGGGAAGGGCCGTATGCCGGTGCACCCCCGCCGGATCTCATCCTGCTGGACCTGCACCTGCCCCGCTGCAGCGGGCTCCAGCTGCTGGACGAACTCCAGCGCGACGATCGGCTGCGGCGGATCCCGATCGTGGTGCTGGCGGGATCCGTCGGCCCGGGAGAACGGGCAGAACTCCAGAAGCGGCCCATCCTCCGCCATATCACCAAACCTGCGGATCTGGACGAGTACTTCGCTGCGATCCGGGCGGTCCTGGACGATCTCGCGGAGATCCTGGGATTGCGGCGCGGACGGTGACGGGCGGGACGCCGGGCTGCGGCGGCAGCGTTCGGCAGGCCCCTCGATGCCCCCGACCCCCCGCGGAAGGCAGGAGAACGCCGCGTTTGCGGGTGGCCCGCCCGCGAGCCCCCGGAGATCCGCGATCTTCCGCGATGCGGAATCCTCCCCTCGATTCCCGCAAGGGGGAGACTGCGCGCATCGGCGCAGGCAGGAAACCCGGAGAACATGCCGGCAGCGGCGGGACGGTCCGCCCCGATCCGGCGGCGTGCAGGAGGGTGTGCGGACCGCGGCGGAACCGGGCACGCGATCCCGGCGGCTCCCGGTTCCCCCGCCGGAGCCCCTCCGCGCCCCGGCACCGGCGCCGCAGTCCCGGCAGGGGGGCTCTCCGCGTATTTTTTATCCGCTGGAATCCTCTCCTCTGTATGGCGATCGTGGTCGGTTCCGGTGCCGGCGGCGGGACGGTCGCGAGGGAGCTGGCGGCGCAGGGGCACGCGGTCCTGCTGATCGAGAGGGGCCCGGCGATCGCGGAGCGCGACGCCCTCCGCCACTACGCGAACGTGGACGCCGGCATCAAACTGATGCGGGTCTTCTGCCTCGGCGGCACGACGACCGTCTCCGCCGGGAACGGACTGCGGTGCCTGGAGCAGGAACTCGGAGCCCTCGGCATCGATCTCTCCCGGGAGTACGCGGAGGCGGAGAGGGAGCTCGGGGTGAAGGAGCTCCCCGACACGCTCATCGGGGAGGGCACGCGGCGCATCATGGACGCCGCCCGCACGCTCGGGTTTCAGCCCCGCAAAATGCCGAAGTTCATCGATCCCGCGCAGTGCACCCGGGACGGGATGTGCGGGTTCGGCTGCCCTGCCGGGGCCCGCTGGACTTCGGCCCGCTACGTCCGCGAGGCGGAGGAGAACGGGGCGGAGGTGATCACGGAGAGGAAGGTCGAGGCGGTGCTCGTGCGGCACGGCGAGGTCGCCGGGGTGCGGTGCGCCGGGCGGGAGATCGCCGACGATCTCGTGGTGCTGGCGGCAGGAGCCCTGGAGACCCCGAAGCTCCTCGCCCCCCTGGGCCTCCCCACCTCCCCGCTCTTCGCCGACACCTTCGCGACCATCGGCGGCGTCTGCCGGGGGGCGGGGTTCAACCGGGATGTCCCGATGGGAGCGTACATCCCGTTCGACGGCGGTCTCCTGATGCCCCACTACTCGCGGCAGCTGCTGACGCTGCTGCAGGACAGGGGCCTGCAGGTCGGCCCGGGCGACATCCTCGGGATGATGGTGAAGATCCGCGACGACGACGCGGGGATCGTCGGGGAGACCGTCGTGAAGGGGGTGACCGCCCGGGACGCGGAGCGCATCGCCGGCGGGTCCTCGATCGCGGGCGCCATTCTGCGGGAGGCCGGCGCCGATCCCGCGACGTTCGCGATCGCACCGCTGCGGGGCCCGCATCCGGGAGGAACGGCGAGGATCGGCGTGACGGTGGATACGAATCTCGAGACGGCGGTGGGCGGTCTGTACGTTGCGGACGCCTCGGTGCTGCCGGAGGCGCCGGGAGGGCCGCCGATCCTGACGATCGTGGCGCTGGCGAAGTACGCGGCGCGGCGCATGCGGCTGAAGTGAGATGATCGGGCATACCAGTGCGAGACGCCGTCCGCCCTATCGTCTCACGGTCCGGCACTGCCGCTTCTCTGCACCTTCTGCAGAAAGACCGCCATCCTCCGAAGGAGGTAGATGAACCAGCCGCCATTGGGACCGTGCAGCGATCCCTCCTGCAGGAACCCTGCGCCGTTCTCCTCTATCGGCGGCATGAGGCCGCCGATCCGGATCTGCCCCCGAACTGCAGCCGGTCAGAATCCCGTCGCGTAGTACCAGCCGTTCTCCTCCCGCACGTGCACCGGCAGACCGAACACCTCGCCGACGGACCCGTCGGTCAGCACCTCCGCTTTGGGCCCGTCCCGCCAGACACGCCCCTCCTTCATCAGGATCACGCGGGAGATCTCCGGGAGGATGTCGTGCAGGTTGTGCGTGACCAGGATGATGGCGGTGCCGCCCCGCGCGATCTTCCGCAGCGTCTGGCGGAAGGCGTGCAGGGCGTGCAGGTCCAGGCTTGTCGTGGGTTCGTCGAGGAGGAGGGCCTTCGGGTCGTGCACCAGCGCCCGCCCGATCAGGAAGCGGCGCCCCTCTCCGCCCGAGAGCGTGGTCATGGGGCGGTCCTGCAGGTGCTCGATCTCCAGGAACCGCATGACGGCGCGGGCCTTCTCCTCCATCGCCGGTGTCACCGCATGGCGGAAGAGGCCGATGCTGCTGAAGAAACCCGAGAGGATCACGTCTCTGCCGGCGATCTCCCGCATGAACGCATGCTGCAGGTCAGCGGAGACGATCCCGAGCAGGGAGCGCAGTTCGAACACGTTCCACGCCGTCTTTCCCCGGATCCGCACGATCGTATCCCCGTCCTGCGCCAGGGGGTAGCACTCCCGCGCGATGGTCCTGACAAACGATGTCTTCCCGGCCCCGTTCGGCCCCAGGATGGCGACGCTCTCCCCCTCGCCGATCGTGACCGAGACCGAGTCCAGCACCCTCCGCCCGCCCCGCACCACGCTGACGTTCCTGAACTCCACGAGGGGAGGGTGCGCGGATGCCGGGGGATCCCTGTACGTCATCTCGACCGCCATACCGTTCCGTTCGCGGATACCCCCCTCCCGCGGGGCGGCACGGTCCGCGAGTACGTGTACTGTGCACCCTCCGCACCGAAATACCTGTTCATGCGGGATGCCGCGGGGAACGGAACCGCGAAGGGAGGATCCAGCCCGAACCGTCCGCAGGCGCGATCGCGATCCGCAGCGCCGCCTGTCCGGGGATCGGCAGAACCGGCCGGGCAGCCCTCCCGCACCCCCGGGAATCCGCCGAAGTGCAAGGTTATTAAACGTTGACCGCCTGTAATTTCCCGGTTGATATCCATGGCAATCGACTGGTACAGGGACTTCGTCGATACGCGGTACGAGCCGGCGGAGGACGACCTGGTATGCCTCTACTACTTCGAGCCGGCGGAGGGGATGAGCCGGGAGGAGGCGGTCGGGCGGATCGCCTCGGAGAGCTCGACCGGCACCTGGACCACGCTCTACCAGCTCCCGCCCCGCATGAGAGATCTACAGGCGAAGGCCTTCGAGATCGACGGTAACTACGTCAGGATCGCCTACCCGCTCGAACTCTGGGAGGCGGGAAACGCAGCCCAGCTGATGAGCGGCATCGCCGGCAACATCTTCGGGATGAAGGGCGTCGCGAACCTGCGGCTGATCGACGCCACCCTCCCTCCCGCGTATATCCGGGACTATCGGGGGCCGCCGTTCGGCATGGACGGCATCCGCCGGATGATGAACGTCCACGACCGCCCGCTGACGGGAGCGGTGCCGAAACCGAAGGTGGGGTATACGGCGAAAGAGCATGCAGAGGTCGGCTACGAGACCTGGATGGGCGGATTCGATTTTGTCAAGGACGACGAGAACCTGACGTCGACCGCGTTCAACCCCTTCGAGGAACGGGTGGAGCAGCTCACCCGCCTGCGGGAGCGGGCCGAGCAGGAGAGCGGCGAGCGGAAGTCCGCCCTCATCAACATCACCGCCGAGACGGAGGTGATGAAAAAACGGGCCGAGATGCTCGCCGACCACGGCTGGAACTACGCGATGATCGACGTCGTGGTCGCCGGGACGTCGGCGGTGATGACCCTGCGGGATTACTGCTCCGATCTCGGTCTCGCCATCCACGCCCACCGCGCGATGCACGCGGCGTTCACGCGGTCCGGGAAGCACGGGATCAGCATGCAGTTCCTGGCCAAGATCATGCGGCTGATCGGCGTGAGCCAGATCCACTCCGGAACCGCGGTCGGCAAACTGGTCGGCACCAGGTCGGAGGTCACCGTGCTCGCCGATATCCTGCGGGAGCCGCACACGCGGGCGGTCGACCGCCTGATCCTGGACCAGGACTGGGGGCAGATCAGGAGCGCGTTCCCCGTATCCTCGGGGGGTCTGCACCCCGGGCTCGTGCCGGACGTGCTCGACATCTACGGGACCGATCTCGTCCTGCTCGTGAGCGGCGGCATCCACGGGCACCCGAAGGGCACCCGCGCCGGCGCGATGGCCACCATGCAGGCGATCGAGGCCTGGAAGGAGGGCGTCTCCCTCGAGGAGAAGGCGAAAACCGCGCGGGAGCTCGGGGAGGCCCTCGAGAAGTGGGGGACGTACAAGCCACGGTAACCGTTCGGCGGCGGGTGCGCCCGGTGAGCGGCATTCGCCTGCCGGGCCGAACCGCGTACGGCGATCCGCGAAGAGCGTACGCGACACTGCCGCTCGCGGGACCTCCCCGATCCACCCCCCGCCCCGCGATCCCCCTGCAACCGGGAGGGGGACGACCCGCCGCACCCGTGCGGCCCCCGGGATCCGCCGCCCTTCACCGTCCCCCTGCCGGAACCCCCTCCGGCAGCGCGGGGGGCGGGGCATACCTTTATCGTCCCGCGGGGCAAAGGTATAACCCTTCAGGCATTGTCCGTGGCTGAAATAATCGAAATATCAAAAATTGGAGTGGATTAACTGACACACTGGAAAGAGCAGGGGACCGACAGGGATACCGATTTCGATGTCGAGGAGGTAAACGACGCCGGGACGGAGTGCATTCGCGTACGGCTGCCCAAGAAACGGAACAAGGAGATATTCGGGATTGCCGACCTGATGATGGGCGGCAACCATATCCGGGTGCGGTGCGGGGACGGCGTCACACGCCTGGGGCGTATACGGGGAAAGATGAAGAAGAGGGTCTGGATCCGCGAGGGGGACGTGCTGATCGTGGTCCCCTGGAACTTCCAGGACGAGAAGTGCGACATCTTCTACCGCTATACCCGCCCGCAGGTCGCCTGGCTGCGGCGAAATAATTATCTCTAGGCAGCCGCAGGTCTTGAAGTCGATGAGAGCTGAGACTGCGGCCGAGAAGATCTCTTTTGCCGATCTCCCCCTCTCCCGCGAGGTGCAGAGGGGGATCGGGGATATGGGGTTCGAAGAGCCCACCCCCATCCAGTCCCTGGCCATTCTCCCGATCCTGGAGAGGCGGGACGTGGTCGGACAGGCGTACACGGGCACGGGGAAGACCGCCGCCTTCGGCATCCCCGCGCTCGAGATGGCCGATCCCCGCGATCGGCGGGTGCAGACGATCGTCCTCTGCCCCACCCGGGAACTGGCGATCCAGGTCTCCGACGAGCTCCGCAAGATCGGCCGCTACCGGAAAGGGATCCAGGTCCTCCCCGTCTACGGCGGGGCGCCGATCGAGCGGCAGATAAGCGCGCTCCGCCGGGGGGTGCAGATCGTCATCGGCACGCCCGGGCGGGTGATGGACCACATGCGGCGGGGGACGCTCTCCCTCGACGCCGTGCGGCTGGTCGTGCTGGACGAGGCGGACGAGATGCTGGACATGGGGTTCTACGACGACATCGAGACCATTCTCCGCGGGATCCCCCGCCAGCGGCAGATGGTGCTCTTCTCCGCCACCATGCCGCAGGGGATCCTCGACCTGGCACGGCAGTTCCAGCACGAGCCGCTCTTCGTGAAGGTGACGCACCGCCAGCTGACCGTGCCGGGGATCGAGCAGTACTACTTCGAGGTGCAGGAGCGGCACAAAGCCGATCTCCTCTCCCGGCTCGTCGATCTCCAGGCCTTCCGGTCCGTGCTCGTATTCTGCAACACCAAGCGGAAGGTGGACGACCTGGTGAACACGCTGCAAGCGCGGGGGTATTCCGTGGAGGGTCTCCACGGGGACATGGGCCAGTCGCAGCGGGAGCGGGTGATGGGAAAGTTCCGCAGCGGCGAGACCGAGATCCTGGTGGCGACCGATGTCGCCGCGCGGGGCATCGATGTCGGGGGGATCGAGGCGGTCGTCAACTACGACGTTCCGCAGGACGAGGAGTACTACGTCCACCGCATCGGGCGGACCGGGCGCATGGGGAGAGGCGGACGCGCCTATACCTTCGTCTCCGGCCGCGAGGTCCAGAAACTGCGGGAGATCCAGCGGTTCACCGGGACGACGATCGCGCAGCAGCCGATCCCCTCGCCCGTGGAGGTGGAGGAGGCGCGGGCCAGCATCCTCCTGGACCGGGTGCAGGAGGTGCTGGAGGCGGAGAAGCTGGAGCCGTACATCCTGCTCGTCGAACGGCTGCAGCGCCTGGACTACACCTCGCTCGAGGTGGCGGCCGCCCTCCTGAAGATGCTCATGATCCAGGAGAGCACGGGCGGAAGAGAACGCTGACGCATCCCCGCGGTCCCCCGCAGGCGCCGTGCCGTTTCCAAGCGTTCATAACCCTATCCTCCGTATCTATCAGCATCATGGCGCACTACAGGATTCTCATCCACATCGACGAGTACGGCAAGGCGGATCTCGTCCTGACGAACGCACGGAACGCCCTGCTGGACATGGGCGAGGCAGAGGTCGAGGTCGTGGTGAACTACGAAGCCGTCCTGATGCTCATCCAGAGACCGAACCACCGCGCGGGCGCCATCCGGGAGCTGATGCAGAAGGGAGTACGGTTCGTCGCCTGCTCGAACGCGATGCGGGCCTTCGGGGTCGGCGGGGAGATGCTGATCGAGGGCGTGGAGATCTGCCCGGCCGCCATGGGCGAGATCGTGCGGCGGCAGGCGGAGGGGTTCTTCTACATCCGCCCGTAGCGGGTTCCCCCGCCGGGAGAACGATGAACCCCCGGGAGCAGGGGGATGCCCGTATACCCCCCTACTCCTTCTTCTCCACCCTCTTTCGGGCGGCCTCGGCCACCGACTGGATCGCCTGTTCCAGTTCTGCGGCGGTCTTCTGGACCTTCCTCTCGATCTGCTCGCGCCCCTCCGGCGTCAGGAAGAGGTGGCGGCCGAAGCGGAGTACATCGTCCACCGCTTTCTGGACGGACTGGAGGGCTTCGCTGCCCAGTTGATCGATGGCGGGGGCGGCGGGGGCTTCCGCAGGAGCAGGCCCGGCTGCCGGGTCCTCCACCCAGCGGCCCCGTTCGAAATGACCGCTCTTCTCGTGCATGGATAGTGATCTGGGCGGTCCGGGTAGAAAAAAGGCGGGGATCCGCGGACCCCGATCAGGCGTCCCCCTCCCCCATCGCCTCCCGGCTCCGCATCTGGTAGAGGTGGATCGGGTCCATCTCCAGGTACTCGGTCTCGCCGGTCCGCATGACGATGCTCTTCACCCCGCTGTTGACGATCATCTTCGAGCAGAGGAAGCAGGGCCAGATCTTCGCCGGCTGCTCCGATCCCACCTCGAAGCCCGCCAGGTAGAGCGTGCACCCCCGCGCCTGCTTGCCGGCCTGGATCAGGGCGTTCATCTCCGCGTGCACGCTGCGGCACTTCTCGTAGTTCGAACCCGAGGGGATATGGTGCTCCTGCCTCCAGCACTTCCTGATCTCGGTGCAGTCCAGCTGCTTCCGCGGAGCGCCGGTGTAGCCGGTCGAGACGATGGTGTTGTACTCGTCCACGATGATCGCGCCGAAGTTGCGCCGCAGGCAGGTGCCCTGGTGGGCACACCGGAGAGCCAGATCCAGGAAATAGATGTGCCTGTTGGTTCGCATGACGGAGAGGGTTGGAGCAGGGGAGGGAAAAATCTGCTCCTTTGGGCTGGAGCCGGGGATCCGCGGGGATCTCCGCTCCGCTGCCGTCCCGGATCGAGAGACGGTCCCCGTCCACGGCATACACCCCCGCGGACTCCAGCGCGCCCAGGGACCGGCTCTCCTGCTCCATGACGGCGGGCGCGCCGCAGTTCATCTCGGTGGACCCGATGTTCGAAAACCGCATGGCGGATCCCTCCGCGGCGCAGTCTGCGAAGTACTGGTTGCAGCCGGACGACCCCGATACGGTGTGCCCGCGGAACCGCAGGGTGACGGTCGTCCCGTTCAGCACGGGCGCCGCGTCGCCGCCGGGGAGTACGCGGAGAGGATCCATTCCGTGCCGTTCAGGACCGGCGCCCCCCCCCCGCAGCGGCGATCAGGACGATCAGAAACCCTGCAGCAGCACCCGATCTCCCGTGCGGCATCGACGGAATCCCCGGTTCGTGCAGGGGATAAAGACTGCTTCGACTCCGAAAATTTTCGGAGTCACCGGGGCGTCTTTTCCCCGCCATCCTCCAGGAAGAACCGCCACATGCAGAAGCGATGCGGCGGGTGCGGATCGGGCGGGGCGTGGATGCACTCGACGCGGATCCGCTCGTCGATCTCGCGGGCGAAACTCGTGAACTCGGCACGGTGCATCTCCCGGCAGACGTACTCCGGAAGACCGCGGCGCAGCCGCGCCTCCTGGGTCGGGCAGGAGGGAGTGGTCAGGATCACCTCTCCGTCCCGCACCTCGATCTCGTAGTTCACGATGATGGCCCAGGGGAAGAGCTTCAGCGCCCGGACGAACCCCTCGAGGCCCCCCTCCGCGATGGCGAACCGCGATCTGATGTCCCGCGCCGCCATGCCCGCGACACGGCCCCATACCCGTTCGTTCAGGCGCTCCGCGGTGGGCTGGCCGAACTGCTCGGCCACGTAGATGAACCAGAACGCATCCACCACCCGGTAGTGCCAGAGGAGGAACTCCAGATAGCTCTCGAGATCCTCCCGGCTCATCCTCTCCAGGATCTCGCGATTCATCGCTTATCACTGTACCCTTCTCTCGAAAAAAATGTATCCGGCTGAATTCCGGTTTTCGTCTGCGGCGAAGCGCGGGGGGACGAAGAGAAGCCCCGCGGCGATACGAATCGCTGCCTTTATCCTGTCATCGCGGGAACATTCCCGTAAGGTGTCAAATATGGGTCTGTTCCAGGAATTCATCGAGTTCTTGAACGAGTACAAGGTCGTCGCGCTGGCCATCGCCTTCATCATGGGCGTCGCCGCCAACCAGCTGGTGAAATCTCTCGTGGACAACGTCGTGATGCCGCTGATCAACCCGGCGATTGCCGCCACCGGAGGGGACTGGCAGACGGCGACTCTGGCCGTCGGCCCCTTCATCTTCGGGTGGGGGCCGTTCCTCTCCGATGTCATCTACTTCATCATCATCGCGTTCGTGATCTTCCTGATCGCCAAGATGCTGCTCAAGCAGGAGAAGGTCAAGAAGATCTGAAATGTTTTCTGGCTCTGCCGCGATCCCCATCGGAGGTGGAACATGCCCCGGGACGTCCTCTCCGCCGGAGGGGCTCTGCACCCTCCCCGCTCGTGCGGTCGCCGGGGAGGCTCCCGGGGGCGGGTAAACCGTGCATTTTTTCACGCCAGCCCGTTTTTGGGGCTGTACCGGACGGGCCAGCGGGCAAATCCATGAAGCCAACCGACTGAAATAAAAATTACGCAACACGGGCGGCTTGACTATCCCGTGCGGGAAGGTACCGCCGGATCGGCAGCGAATCTGCCGTTCCCCCCCCTACGGCAGCTCTTTTCGATACCGAAGATCCGGCACACCCTCTCCCATCATCCGGCGCTTCAGGGCGGTGAAGTTATTTTAATGGCTGTATTGAGCCTGATGGGAGCCGTGTCTGGCGGTGTGCGCGGATGCGAACGAGGAAGAGGTGCGGCCGGGAAAGCAGCTGCGTCTCAGAGAGGCGGCACCGTGTACACGGTCGCTGTTGAAGACACCAAAAGATCAGGGCTCATGCCCGTGATCGCTAAAATGGCCCCCGGGAGCCATTGTCCCTGCAGACAGAAGCGTTCCAGGGCGTTGGAGGTCGGCAGGTTTCGCCATCAGCGGATGAATCCTTTACCCCGCGCTGCCGGGGGGGGTGAGAATCATAGCAATGGCATTTGAAAATTTTTTGGGGAATCCGGCCGGAAGAGTGCTGATGAGCGATAGGGGGATCCGGCCGGATTCTTCCCCCTGTTTATGAAAGAGTGCGCGTTCAGGTTTCCGTACGGAACACCGGAGCGACAAATCGAACCGTTGGGGCTGTAGCGGGATAGTTCAAACCCTTTATCCACTCCGGTCACGAAGGGTATATGCCCGTTCGTGCACAACGCAGTAATCGGAGTTTGTACGATGGATATCCCGCGGATCTTCACCATTGCCGAGAGTGCTCACCGCATCCATAACCCGTTCACACCAGAAAATCTCGCCACTCTCGGCGCAGCGTTGCGCCTGGAACCGGGGGCCCGTGTGCTCGACCTCGGCAGCGGTTCGGGCGAGATGCTCTGCACCTGGGCACGCGATTACGGGATCGCCGGCGTCGGCATCGACCTGAGCCCGTTGTTCACCGAGCAGGCGAAACTCCGCGCCGAAGAACTCGGAGTCGCCGATCGCGTCCAGTTCATCCACGGCGACGCTGCCGGCTACGTCGCCGACGGGAAGGTCGATGTGGCAGCCTGTCTCGGTGCCACGTGGATCGGCGGGGGAGTCGCCGGCACCATCCGCCTTCTGGCGAAGAGTCTCCGCCCCGGGGGAATCATCCTCATCGGCGAGCCCTACTGGCGGAAGTTGCCCCCGACGGAAGACGTTGCCCGGGGATGCGAAGCCCATTCCATCTCCGACTTTCTCAGGCTTCCGGAACTTCTCGCGTCTTTTGGCGACCTCGGCTACGACGTTGTGGAGATGGTCCTGGCCGACCAGGAAGGCTGGGACAGGTACGAGGCGGCCAAGTGGCTCACCATGCGCCGATGGCTCGACGCGAATCCCGACGACGACTTCGCGAACGATGTCAGAGCCAGACTGGCTCAGGAGCCAAGACGATACGCCGCGTACACGCGTGAATACCTCGGATGGGGCGTGTTCGCGCTGATGGCGCGGTGATGCGGGACCGCGGGGAGATCGGGCGGATTGTCAACGGGCAAGCTTTTCCGATGCCCGGACCCCTCCCGTTCCCCGCCCCGCTCGCATTCCGAGATCACATGGCTGAAACACTCGGACAGGTTTCAGGCCAAAGGAGTATACTTCCGCATTCTATCAGCGATCTCTGCCTGCACCATATTACACGAGGTAGATTGGAAAATATTGTGGCAAAGGGCTCAATTATTGTGCAGAAATCGATTAAATGCCGTATGTGAAGATGGGATGACCTATCACGAGAAGTTCAAGATCATAAGCTAAGCGTGAGGAAAAGCATTGAACGCGTACGATGGGTTGAGCGGCTGGAACGATGGTAAACCCATACTCGTCTAAATACGTGATGACCTGATGAGCATCGCCGTTCTGGAAGGCTTAATCAGTCAGGATATCGAGTGCTTTCATCTCTCGCTGCAGGGCATAGGTGGTATGGGCGTACCGATCCTGACTGAAGAAGGAGGGAACTTAGTCTTCTTCCCTAATTTCTGGTTTCAGGGCATAATTGAAGAATGTTGCCCCTCGGTAGCTTACCCGAGGGGCTATTGGCTCCACCCCTGCGTTAGCGAGACTGGGCAAGTTTGGCCGCGGATCACATACTTGCCCAATCGATGAATGAACAATCTCTCCTATATATAGGATTTAAACTGTATAGGATGTAAACTGCGATACATCAAGTTCCTTTTCAACAAATTTCGCCTTTGTTTCTATAGGTTTAAATTTCGCCTCGTTGGAGTGCATACGCCGATCCACCCTGGTTTCCCCCGGGATTGTAAATGTACTGCCATTTTCTCTCGCATAATCTATGTGCGCCCCCTTATATCCTGAATATCTCAGCGGTTGCTTCGTCGTTTGTATCTGCTCTTCCATCTGGAAAATTTTAAGAAGGGGGGTGATTCCTTCACAAGTACAGAATTTACGAAATAGGGAATGGCCTCCCACTAATTGCAGACCTACCTTTGCGTTAGCAAGATTAATGTCGGTGTAGGGGATTTTCCCTTCGCCTGCAAGATTTAATCCCACACTGGACTCTTTCTCTCCAGATATCAGAATGATGCCGTTTTTCGCCTCAATCAGCTCCGTAACGACAGCCCAATTTGATTCCCATTTCCCATCATGATATCTTTGTTCGATTTCTTTTGCCACGGCATGTTGATCGCGAATGGAGTGGGTTAACGTCTCTCCGAGGGATAGATACGTCGCGTTTTTTCTTTTAAATTGAATCGCGAAATCTGCTTCTACTCCACCCAGCAACCCCTTTATGATATTGGCGTTTCCTGCAGCTTTTGCGAAGAAGTTCACTCCACCTTCTGACGCATAAAACATATCCCCTTTTGTTCGATCTTTACGAATTTTAAAATCGATTCCTTTCGATTCGAGGTCCGATTCGTATATAAACTGATTGTTCTTTACAGTCCCAATATCTCCCACTTCCAATGGACTATTCGGCTCCCAAGTAGCATGATAACGCAGTCCTTTGTATACTTCAAGGAGATACTGTTCAACAGGATCGCTACACTTTCCCAACAACCAATCTCGCAATCCAGACATACTCGCACCGTTTTGGGTAATCTACATAACGAACAATAAAGATTGTGTTGCATGGCTTTGCAGAGTATTAGGCATTTGAAGGGGTGCGTAATATGCTGTTAAACGTGTCCCATCTTCTATGGGAACAACGATGTCCCATTAGCCGATGATGAACCTGTTGAGACCACGGGTAATCGGAACTTCGTAATGACGATCGATGAAATCCATGGGATCCCTGATGGCATTCAGTGCATTATTCTGCCCCTCAAACTCTCCCTTACACCATCACATGGTCATTGTTCAGATTCCGTATTACGCGGATACGATTATGGGAGGCTGCGTACGAGTACCTGAGGATATGCGTGCCGATCTGAAGCGGTCCCTCCGGCGCCGCTGCCGCCGGATGGAGATCCCCCTCGTCGGGGTGGCGAACGTGGAGCGCTGGGAGGATCCGCCGTTCGAGCCCTGGGTGCCGCCGGAGTTCTTCCCGCAGTCCATCTTCCCCGAGGCCCGCTCGGTGGTCGTGATCGGCCTGCCCGTCCACCTGCCGGTGGTCGAGACGGCCCCCTCCATCTACTACCGCGAGCTCTACACCGCGGTGAACGCGCACCTGGACCAGTACACGTACCGGCTGGCCGCATTCCTGAACGAGCAGGGCCATCCCTCCGTCTTCGTTCCCCGGGACGGGTATGCGGGCGTCGAGGCGCTCCTGAACAACCCGATCGCCTTCTTCTCGCAGCGGCATGCCGCCTTCCTCGCGGGGCTGGGGACGTTCGGGGTGAACAACACCCTCCTCACGCCGCAGTACGGCCCGAGGGTCCGCTTCGGGTCCGTCTTCACCGCGGCGGAGATCCCGCCGGATCCGATCCTCCCGGGCGACCTCTGCACCCGCTGCCTGCAGTGCGTGCGGCTCTGCCCGGCGCATGCGCTGGAGGGCGGGGAGTATCCCGAGAGCCTGACGGACCGGCGGGCCTGCGCTGCCAGAAGCGCCGCGCTGAACCGCAGAGGCGTCTCGCCCTGCGGCATCTGCATCGCGGTCTGCCCCGTCGGGGAGGACTGGAGGTTCTACGGGCGGACGGGTGCGTCGATCGGCGGGGATCGGGACGGGAGATACCGGAAGGCCCGGGAGCACGTGCAGCGGTATGGCGGGAGAGAGTAGACGGCGGCCATCGCCCCTCCGGGGGAGGTGCATGGCGCACCTGATCCTGCTCCGCCACGGGGAGAGCGCGTGGAATGCGGAGGGGCGGCTGAGCGGGTGGGCGGATCCCGATCTCTCCGAACGCGGCGTGCGGGAATCCGAGACGGCTGCCGCCCGCATCCGGGAGGGGGGCATCGTCCCGCACTGCGGGTTCGCCTCGGTGCTGAAGCGGGCGGTGCGGACCCTCGCGATCGTGACCGCCGCCCTGGACTGCCCGCACCTGCCCGTCTGCTGCTCTTGGCGGCTGAACGAGCGGCACTACGGGCTGCTGGAGGGGCGGACCCGGCAGGACCTCTACCGCGAGTTCGGGCGGAGCGCGGTGGAGCGGTGGCGGAACGCGTTCGACGCCCGCCCCCCGCCGCTGCCGCAGACCGATCCCCGCCACCCGCTGCACGATCCCCGGTACGCGCACCTGGACCCGGACCGGATCCCCTCCGCGGAGTCGCTCGAGGACGCCCTCTACCGACTCCTCCCCTGCTGGCGCGACGGGATCGCCCCCGCGCTGCGGGGCGGCAGGAACGTGATCGTGGTCTCCCACCGCACCACTCTGCGGGCGCTGATCCTCCGCCTGGAGCGGATACCGCCCGATGCGATCGCCCGGATCGACCTGCCGACCGCCCTGCCCCTGGTCTATACGGTGAGCCCCGCGCTTGCCGTCGTCGATCGGCGGATCCTGGACGGGCGGCAGGCGGCGATCCCCGCTGCGGGTGAACGGGGGAAGGGAGAGAAGAGTATAAACCTCCATCCTCTGTATAGGTGAGAGGAGATGCCGCCGATACCGTCCCGCGGGGAGCAGATGGCCGCCCTCGCCGGGGAGATCCGCGGGTGCCGCAAGTGCCCGCTCTGGAAGACGGCCCGCCAGGCGGTCCCCGGTGAGGGCAGCCTCGAGGCCCGCCTGATGCTCGTCGGGGAGGCGCCGGGGGAGCGCGAAGACGAGAGCGGACGCCCGTTCGTCGGGCGGGCGGGGGCGGTTCTCGATTCCCTCCTGCAGGGAATCGGACTCTCCCGCGGGGACGTGTTCATCGGCAACGTCGTCAAGCACCGCCCGCCGGGGAACCGGGATCCCCGGGCCTGCGAGATCGAGATCTGCTCCCCCTACCTCGACCGCCAGATCGAGCTCGTCTCGCCCGAGATTCTGGTCACGCTGGGGCGGCACTCCGCCCGCTACATCCTGGGGCGGATCCCGGTCGAGTTCGAGCGCATCACGGACGTGACGGGCAGAGTCTTCACCGCGGATCTCTTCGGCCGCCGCCTGCGGATCGTGCCGGCCCTGCACCCGGCGGCGGGGCTGTATAACCCCTCGTATCGAAAAAGACTTGAAGAAGAGTTCCGAATAGTACAGCGAGAGCTGGAGAGCCCATCGCCCTGACTCCCCGCCGGGAGACGACCCTGCATGCCCCGAGAGAGATCCTATGGTGCCGTCGTAGTCCGAAATGCCGACGGGCGGCTCTATCTCCTGCTGCAGTACGAGGCCGGGCACTGGGATCTGGTGAAAGGGCACGCAAAGCGCGGGGAGAGCGGAGAAGAGGCCGCTGTCCGCGAACTGCGGGAGGAGACGGGGATCGCGGACGCCCGCTTCGTCCCCGGGTTCCGCGAGGAGATCAACTACTTCTTCCGCGCCCGCGGTCGCACGGTCTACAAGGAGGTGGTCTACTTCCTGATGGAGACCGACCAGGCGGACGTGGTCCTCTCCTTCGAGCATATCGGCTACAAGTGGCTGCCCTACGACAAGGCCCTGGCCCAGGCCACGTTCCAGAACACCCGGGATGTGCTGATGAAGGCGCACGCGTTCCTGGAGAAGAAGCCCTGACGCGCTCCCGCGACGTCTGCCGCGCCGCGGTGGGATCGCCCATGGATGGAAACCCTATGAATGCCCGCACAGTTCGAATCGGACTTGTCCAGACGGCCGTATCGGAGGATCTCGAGAAGAACCTGGAGAAGACCCTGCGCTACGCGGCGTCCGCCCTGGAGCAGGGGGCGGAGATCCTCTGCCTCCCGGAACTCTACCGCACCCCCTACTTCCCGCAGTCCGCGTCGGCGGATGCCGCCCGGTACGCCGAGTCCATCCCCGGGGAGTCCACGGAGGCGTTCGCCGCCCTCGCACGGGAGCACCACGCGGTGATCGTCGTCCCCCTCTACGAGCGTGCGGGGGAGGGCGGCTACAACGCGGTGGCGGTCGTCGATACCGACGGGTGCATCCTGCCCGTCTACCGCAAGGTGCACGTTCCGTGCGATCCCCTCTTCTACGAGAAGCGCTACTTCCGGGCGGGAGAGCGCTACGAGGTCTACAGCACGGAGTTCGGGCGGTTTGCCGTGCTCATCTGCTACGACCAGTGGTTCCCCGAGGCGGCCCGGGCGGTCACCCTGATGGGGGCGGACATCATCTTCTACCCCACCGCCATCGGGAGGATCCGGGGCCTGGAGCCCCCGGAGGGCGACTGGCGCGAGGCCTGGGAGACCGTCCAGCGGGGGCACGCGATTGCCAACGGCATCCACGTCGCCGCCGTCAACCGCGTGGGGCGGGAGGGCGAGATCCTCTTCTGGGGGAGCTCGTTCGTCTGCGACGCGTTCGGGAAGGTGCTCGCACGGGGCGGCACGGAGGAGGGGATCCTGATCGCCGATCTCGATCTCGGCATGAACCGGCAGGTGCGGGAGGGCTGGGGATTCCTGGAGAACCGCTGCCCGGCGACCTACCTGCCGCTGGTTCCGGCGGGCGGCGCGGTCCCCGTGCGGGACCGTGCGGGGACGCCCCGTAAGCAGGGCTACCGTATGCCGGCGGAATGGGAGCGGCACGATGCCGTCTGGCTTGCCTGGCCGCACGACAGCACCACGTTCCCGGATCTCGGGGAGGTCGAACGGGCGTATGCCGCCATCGTAAAAGCCGTCAGCACGGGAGAGCGCGTGGAGCTCCTCGTCGGCGATCCCGCCATGGAGGAGCGGGTGCGGGGGCTGCTGGGCGGAGCGGGCGTCCCGCTCGATCGGATCCGTTTCCATGTCCTGGGCTACGCGGACGTCTGGTTCCGCGACTACGGCCCCACGTTCGTCGTCAACCGGGAGGGGGGCCGTCTCGCGATGGTCGACTGGATCTTCAACGCCTGGGGGGAGAAATACCCGGAACTGATGCGGGACACGCACGTTCCCGCCAAGATCAACCGGGAGCTGCGTCTTATGGCATTCCGCCCCGATATCGTGCTCGAGGGCGGGTCCATCGAGGTGAACGGGCGGGGCACCGTCCTGACGACAGAGCAGTGCCTCCTCAACCCGAACCGCAATCCCTGCCTCTCCCGCGGGGAGATCGAAGGCTACCTCCAGGAGTACCTCGGAGTATCAAGGATCGTCTGGCTCAAAGAGGGGATCGCCGGGGACGACACCGACGGCCACATCGACGACATCGCGCGGTTCGTCGGACCGAACACCGTCGTCTGCGCGCGGGAGGAGGATGCGGGAGACGCGAACCACGCGATCCTGGAGGAGAACCACGCGATCCTGCGGCGGGCGCGGGACCAGGACAATAACCCGTTCACGGTCGTCCCCCTGCCGATGCCCGGCCGCGTCGGCGACGAGGAGCGGCTTCCCGCCAGTTACGCCAACTTCTACATCGGCAACACCGTCGTCCTGGTCCCGACGTTCGGGCATCGGAACGACCGCCGGGCGCTCGAGATCCTGCAGGGCGTCTTCCCCTCCCGGAAGGTGGTGGGCATCGACGGCCGGGCGATGGTCCGGGGGCTGGGCACCCTCCACTGCATCACCCAGCAGCAGCCGTCCCGGCAGTCACCCGCCCCTCACCGGTTCTGCTGACGGGCCTGTCGCGCAGCGGAGGGGAATCGGGGGATGAGAGGGCGCGTTCCCCCTCCCCCCGCGGGCGGGTATGGGGAACGGGAGATGGCAGGGATCGGAGGGAACCCTTCCGGTGCCCCCTTCTCCCGCCCGCAGCGTCTCCCGCAGACGGGCACGGCCTGTCCCCCGATCTTCGTCATCAGGGCGGTTCGATGGCGGGCATGCCGTGTCAGTGGAGCCCGAGATCGGATTTTATCCCCTGCAGCGCCTCGACTGCCAGGCGGTAGAAGGTGGCAAGATCCATCAGCCGCTCGATCTCCCGCACCTTCTCCCGGCGGCACCCGGCGGCAAACGCCTTCTCCTTCATCTTCTTGGCAACCGTGTCCGCCCTGACCCCGGAGATCGCCCCGCCCTTCACCATCGCGGCGGCGATGATCAGCCCGGAGATATTGTCGGCGGCCTGGAGCGCGGTATCGAGCGGCGCATCGGAACTGCCGCAGACCATATCGTTGTGGCGCCGCACCGCCTCCGCGATATCCGCATCCACCCCGTGCTCCCGCAGGATCCCGGCACCCACGGCGCCGTGCCGCTGCATGTCCCCCCCGACCACCTCGTAGTCGATGTCGTGCAGGATCCCGATCACCTCCCACCGCTCCGCATCCTGGCCCAGGTGCTCCCCCACCCGCCGCAGGATCGCGGCGGTGGCAAGGGAGTGCCTGATCAGGCTCTCCTTCTGCACGTACTGAAAGAGCAGTCTCCGGGCTTCATCGGCGTTCATGCAGGAGAGGTGGTCGCCCGCACCCATAAACCCTGATCCTGGGCGCGACTCCCGTCACGGTCCCCCCCGCCCTCGCCAGAGGGGTATTCTCGCCCGCATTCCGCATCGGGCGCGCCGAACGGGCCGATCCTGTAAAAGGGCAGGTTTCATCCCGTTTTCTGGAATGCGGCCGATAACGCTTTATACCGGCATGGACAATCGGCAGAGCCCCGGGGGGTTGGACCTGACCGGATCCCGCCCGGAGGGAAGAGAGGCGGGAACGGATCGCCGGCCGTTGCCGGGGCCCGCATGCCGCGGGAGAGGGTGGACTCACCCGGTGCGCCGCGGTTCCCGCCGGGAGCGCGATCGGAACAGGAGTGAACGGGGATGCCCGCCAGCCCCCATCCCCCGGCACGCTGGCGGCACCCGGGAGGAGCGGCATGACAATGCGATCCAGAAGAGGCCTGGCATCCGCGGACATCGAGACCCGGCGGCGGGTTGCACGGGCCGGAGGAAACGCCCCGCACGGAAAGAGGGGTCTGCAGACGGCATCAGCAGAGACGAGAGAACGCGTGGCGAGAATGGGAGGCCAGGCCTCCCGCGGAGGCGGCCGCCCGCCCCGCGGGAGGTGGCGGAATCTCTGACGGGCGAAACGGACCTCCCGGGGATCCGATGGGCGGGGTCAGATCGATGTCGCCTTCGGCTTCTCCTCCCCGCTCTCGAACCGCAGTACCGCCAGGATGAACCCCTCGAGGCCGGCCGTATTCTCGAAGGTGATCCTGTCGATATCCGCCCGCTGCCCCGGGGGCCAGCGGAGGCGGGTCGCCTGCCCGACGGCCTCGGGGGCGCCGATATACGCGGTCCCCCGCTGATCGCTCCCCCGCCCGTAGGTGAACCGCACGTCCCACATCCCGCGGTTGTCGGCGACATACACCGATCCCCCGGGATGCTCCCTCTCGAAATCCCGAATCCTGGCCCTCACAAACGCCCCTACGCTCGAATCGTCTCTCAACTCGTACTCTGCCATGGTCCAGCACTCCTGTGACCGGTTATCGTCCGGCATCCCTTAGAATGCTCCCGGAATATTAGTCTTTGGTTCGATCGGCGACCCGATTCCTCCTGTAACGCCGCATCGGAGCCGCACGGCCGACCACGCCCCTGCGGCGGTCAGGGGAGATCCAGATCGAGCAGAGCGGTGCGGGTGTGGACGCAGGGGAACTGACCGGAGTCCCCGCCCGACTCCAGATCCCGCTTCAGGCGCACGAGATCGGCGATCGTGTCCACGTCGAACCAGCGATCCAGCAGGGCGACCGTCAGTCCCAGCTGCCCGGCTCTCCGGATCGTGCGGGCCGTCACGGCCGGCGTGCTCCAGGGGATGCCGCGGAAGAGCGCGGGCGTGTGCCGCCGCATGCCCACCAGGTAGTAGCCGCCATCGTCGCAGGGGCCGATGACGACGTCGGATCTCTCCAGAGCCATGAGCCCGCTCTGGATGTACGCCGGCGGGAGGTGCGGAGTATCGCTGTCCAGGAGCAGCACCCGCCGGCAGCCTTCTGCGAAGAGAGATCCGGCAGCGGAGGAGAGCCGCTCTCCCAGGTCTCCCCCTGCCTGGCGGAGCAGGCGGTAGCGGTTCCCTGCGAGAGCGCGGAAGAAGGGTTCCGCGTCGTCCGGGGTGTAGGCGATGACGCGGTGGGCCGGGCTGCCGACGTGCAGCACCTGGTCCAGTTTGTCCAGCAGGAAACCGTGGTAGAGCCGGGCCGCCTCCCCGCCCGTCAGCGGCGGGATCAGGCGGGTCTTCACCCGGTGCGGCTGGGGGGCCTTGGCCATGACGACGATCGCATCCATCGCGCGCAACCCGCAGGACGGTATCGGGCTCTCTCCTGAATAACCTTTGGGCCGCTCTCTCGGGTCACGGCGGCTCTTCCGGGCATCGGGGGATGTCGCTCGCCGCCGGCCACGGATCACGCCCCGGAACGTCCCCCGTAGCCTGGGGGAGGCCGCAACGCTCATCTGCACCCGAACCGAGAGGTTTAATAGAGAGTCCCGCCGGAAGGGGGTGCATAAGGACTGCCATGATCTCGATCGTCACCCCGGTACTGAACGAGGAGGAGAGCATCGAGCCGTTCCTCTCCCACCACCGCAACCTTGCCGGGGAGTTCGAGCTGATCCTGGTGGACGGCGGCAGTTCGGACCGCACGCTCGCCGAGGTGGAGCGCTGCCGCGGGGGCTTTCCCCGTCCGCTGAAGGTGATCGTCTCGGAGCGGGGGCGGGCCGTCCAGATGAACCGAGGCGTTCAGGAGGCGGAGGGCGATATCCTCCTCTTCCTGCACGTGGACTGCCGCATCCCGGCGGATTCTCTCCTGCGGATCCGAGAGACCCTGAAGGCCGACGGCGCGATCGGCGGAGCGTTCCGCCACTCCTTCCGGAGCCGGGACCTCCTGCTCCGCACGGAGAGCGCCGTCTGGAACCGCCTCGTGCGGGTGACGCCGATGTACTTCGGGGACTTCGGCATCTTCATGCGGAAGGACGTCTTCCTCTCCCTCGGGGGATACGACCCCCTGCCGTTCATGGAGGACCTCGAACTCTGCCGCAGGGCGAGGCGGAGGGGGCGGCTGGTCCAGCTCGACCGCTACATCTCGGTCTCGCCGCGGCGCTACCTGCAGAAGGGGAAGTACGCCCTGACGGCCGTCTACCTGCTCGCCATCCTCCTCAATGCCCTGGGCGTGCGCCCCGCCTTCCTCGTCCGCTACGTGGTGGAGAAGTAGGCAGGGAGCCGCCGGATCGGACAGGTTATCCCCTTCCTCTTCCAACCACTCCTGCCATGGAGTACGAGATTGTCGGCGACAACCTGCAGATGGTGACCCTCCGCCTCGCCGAGGGCGAGAGCATCTATGCCGAAGCGGGTGCGATGGCGAACATGAGCGGGAACATGCAGATGCAGACCCAGGCGAAGGGCGGCATCCTGGGCGGGCTCAAGAGGATGGTCGTGGGGGAGAGCTTCTTCCTGACACGGTTCCGCCCGGAAGGCGGGGCGGGGTTCGTCTCGTTCGCCGGCTCGATCCCCGGGAAGATCTTCCCCGTCCGCCTGGACGGATCGGATTTCATCGCCCAGAAGGACGCCTACCTCTGCTCCGAGGAGGGGGTGGACCTGGAGATCGCGTTCGCCCGCAAGCTCGGGGCCGGATTCTTCGGGGGCGAGGGCTTCATCCTCCAGAGAGTGAGCGGGAAGGGCTGCGCCTTCCTGCACTGCTGCGGGGACATCGTGGAGATGGATCTGGCCGCCGGCGAGACCGTGAAGGCGGAGACCAGCCTGGTGGTCGGGTTCGACTCCTCGGTCACCTACTCGATCGCCCTTGCCGGCGGGGTGCGCACCGTGCTGTTCGGCGGCGAAGGGCTCTTTGTCACCACCCTCACGGGACCGGGAAAGGTCGTGCTGCAGTCGATGGACCTCGCCAAACTGGCGGCATCGCTCCGCCCGTTCCTTCCCGCACCCTCCCGGAACAGGTGATCCCGCCCGGAGATCGCGGCAGGGGTAACCTTAATTGTCTATGAGAATGTAAGGGTGCAACCGGTTTCCGGATCGCATCCGTATGGCGAAACTCGTTATCGTGTCCAACAGGCTGCCCGTGAGCATCGCGAAGAGGAAGGGCGGGATCTGCCTCCAGACCAGTGCCGGTGGGCTTGCCACGGGTGTCGGTTCGTTCTACAAGTCCTACGACAGCATCTGGGTGGGGTGGCCGGGCCTGACCGTGCGGAGGAGTCATGCGGAGGAGAAGGAGAGAGTCTGCCATGCCCTTGCCGCCGAACGCTGCCATCCCGTCTTCCTCTCCGAGTACGACGTGCGGCAGTACTACGGAGGTTTCTGCAACAACACCCTCTGGCCCCTCTTCCACTACTTCACCCACCTGGCAGAGTTCGACCCGCGGCAGTGGAACGTGTACCGGCGGGTGAACCAGGCGTTCTGCGATGCCGTGATGGAGGTGGCGGATCCCGGCGACACCATCTGGGTGCACGACTACCAGCTGATGCTGCTCCCGCAGATGCTGCGGGAGAGGCTCCCGTCTGCCCGGATCGGGTTCTTCCTCCACATCCCCTTCCCCTCCTTCGAGATCTTCCGCCTGCTGCCCTGGAGAAAGGAGATCCTGGAGGGCCTCCTCGGTGCCGATCTCATCGGGTTCCACACCTACGACTATGTGCGCCACTTCCTCTCCAGCGTGCGGCGGATCCTGGGCTACGAGCACTCGCTGGGTGAGGTGACCGTGGGGAACCGCCTGGTCTGGGCGGACATGTTCCCGATGGGCATCGACTACGGGAAGTACGCCGATGCCGTCCAGGATGCGGAGGTCCAGGCGGAGATCCGCCGCATCCGCAGGAAGTACGGGCGGCGCAGGATCATCCTATCGTTCGATCGGCTGGACTACACCAAGGGCATCCCGCCCCGCCTGGAGGCCTTCGACGCCTTTCTGGAGAAGCATCCGGAGTACCGGGGCGAGGTATCACTGATCCTCGTCGCGGTTCCCTCCCGGGCAACCCTCGGGCACTACCAGCAGCTGAAGCACCAGATCGACGGGCTGGTCGGGCGGATCAACGGGCGGTACGGGACGCTGGACTGGGTGCCCATCCAGTACATCTACAACTATCTCCCCTTCAAGACCCTGATCGCCAACTACCACATCGCCGACGTCGCCCTGCTCACCCCCCTCCGGGACGGCATGAACCTGATGGCCAAGGAGTTCGTCGCAACCCGCACGACAGGCGCCGGGGTGCTGATCCTCTCCGAGATGGCGGGCGCGGCGCAGGAGCTCGGCGAGGCGATCATCGTGAACCCCAGCGATCGGGAGGCGCTGGTGGAGGCCCTGGAGACGGCGCTCACCATGCCGGAGCAGGAGCAGGTGGAGCGGAACCGCCTGATGCAGGAGCGGCTCCGCCGCTACGATATCCGCTACTGGGCGGAAGACTTCATCCAGAAGCTGAACGCCGTGACGTCGATCCAGCAGGAGCGGTCCCAGGAGATCCTGACGGAGAGCGCAAAAGACCTGCTCGTATCGGATTACCAGGCAGCGAGAGAGCGTCTCATCCTGCTCGACTACGACGGCACGCTGGTGCCGTTCGCGTCCCGCCCGCAGAAAGCGGCTCCCGACGAGGCCGTCCTCCGGCAGCTGGAGATGCTGGCGGCGGATCCCCGGAACGAGGTGGTGATCATCACCGGGCGGGACCGGAAGACCATGGACCGCTGGTTCGGCACGCTCCCCGTCGGGATCGTCTCCGAACACGGTGTCTGGATCCGGGATGCGCGCTCGGCATGGTGGATGCCCGAACAGCTCTCCAGCGAATGGAAGCAGGAGATCCGTCCCATTCTCCAGATCTATGCGGACAGGACGCCCGGTTCCTTCGTGGAGGAGAAGGAGCACTCCCTCGTCTGGCACTACCGCAGGGCGGAACCCGGACTGGCCTCGCTCCGGGCGATGGAGCTCAAGGACGACCTGCTGCACCTGACGTCCAATCTGAACCTCGCCGTGCTCGAGGGGCACAAGGTGATCGAAGTCCGCAGCGCAGTCATCAACAAAGGGCGGGCGGTCTCCCACTGGATCAACCGCAAATCCTGGGACTTCATCCTGGCGATCGGGGACGACCGCACGGACGAGGACCTCTTCGAGGTGCTGCCCTCCGACGCCTACTCGATCAAGGTCGGTCAGGCGCCGTCCAAGGCGCGGTTCAACCTCAGCACGCAGCGGCAGGTGCTCCCCCTCCTGAAGCAGTGCGCCGGGGAGGGCGGTTCGGCGCCGCGGAGACCGGATACTCCCCGGCGCACGTCCCTGAAGGGGAGAGACGCCGGTGTTTCGCCGGAAGGGGCGATATCTTCATAAAGTATCTCCCCTTCAAGGGGGAGGGGAGAGAAACCGATGGCCGTACCGAGTCTCGTGGATTATCACGGCGTGGTCAAGGACAAGGTGATCGCCGACATCTACCGCAAGGCGAGAACGCTCTACGGAAGCCATATCGCCATGATCAACTCCACCTACCAGGGCGGCGGCGTGGCCGAACTCATATCGTCGCTGATGCCGCTCATCAACGACATCGGGATCGACGCCGAGTGGAGGCTGCTCCACGGGAACCCCAACTTCTTCACCGTCACGAAGAAGATCCACAACGGTCTGCAGGGTGAGGCGGTGACCGTCTCGGCGGCGGAAAAGCAGCTCTATCTCGCCACCAACGAGAACTTCCCCAGCTACGCCCACCTCGACCACGACGCGATCATCGTCCACGATCCGCAGCCCCTCCCCCTCATCCGCTACCACCGCCGCACGCAGCCCTGGATCTGGCAGTGCCACATCGATCTCACGCACCCCGACGAAGAGATCTGGAAGTTCATCCAGGGCTACGTCCTCCTCTACGACCTGATGGTCGTCTCCGACGAGAAGTACCTGAAAGAGGATCTGCCCGTGGAGCAGCGGATCGTCACTCCGGCGATCGATCCCCTGACGGTGAAGAACCGCGAGATTCCCCACGGGGCGATCCAGAAGTACGTCGAGAGCTACGGCATCCCCACCGACAAGCCGATCCTCACCCAGATCTCGCGGTTCGACAAGTGGAAGGATCCCCTGGGGGTGCTGGACATCTTCGAGGAGGTGCGAACGGAGATCGACTGCCGCCTGGTGCTCTGCGGGTGCATGGCGGCCGACGATCCCGAGGGCTACGGGATCTACGAGAGCGTTGCCAGAAAGGCGAGGGATCTCGCCAGGGAGGGGGACATCATCTTCATCACCTGCGAGAACAACATGCTCGTGAACGTCCTCCAGCGCGTCTCGGACGTGATCCTCCAGAAGTCCCTGCGGGAGGGGTTCGGGCTCACGGTCACCGAGGCGCTCTGGAAGGGCCGCCCGGTCGTCGCATCGAACGTGGGCGGGATCCCGCTCCAGATCACGGACGGCGAGAACGGGTTCCTGGTAGACCCGACGGACACCCGCACGTTCGCCGACCGCATCGTGCAGTTGATGCAGGATCCGGCCATGGCGAACGAGATGGGCAGGAAAGGAAAAGAGACGGTGCGGGAGAAGTTCCTGATCACCCGCATGCTGGGGGATTACCTGGACCTGCTGAACTACATCATGCAGTAGGGAAGGGCGGCACCCCGGGGATCCCTCAGCACCCGAGGAACCCCAGGTGCTCCAGCACCTGCCGGGCGGCTGCCATGCCCCCGTCCAGGTAGACGGCGCCGATCACCGCCTCGATGCACTCGGCGAGCACCCGTCCCGACGTCCAGATGTGCTGCCCCTCCTCCCCTCTGCCCCAGTAGACGTACCGCTCGATGCGGAGGGACTCCGCAACCCTGCGGAGCTGCACCATATTCACGCGGTTCACCTTCTGGTTCGTGATCGCGCCCTTCTCGGTCTCGCCCGACTGCACCAGGCTCTCGATTGTGGCGAGCTCGAAGACCGCGTCTCCCAGGGTTGCCAGGGCGTCCATGTGGTCCGCCGCATCCAGACCCTGCTCCTTCGCGTAGGCGAGGCGGGTGAGCGCCCGCCGCAGCAGGGCAGGATTCCTGAAGGAGTAGCCGATCACCGCTTCGAGTTCTCTCTCCCGTCTCCCGATCTCCGCCACGGGCCGGTCCCCCTGCAGCAGCTGATCTGGACGCCCGTCTATATGAACCGCGTGCCCCGCGAATCGGTCCTGCTGAGGTCAGGCACACTCCGGAATGCAGGGTCCCGGAAGGTCCGCCACCCGCGGACGGGGAACGTTACTCGCACCAGTACGGCGGCGCCCCGAACCAGGTGAACATGCCCTCCAGCCACTCGCGGTCGTAATCCGGCGATTTTTTGGCCTGTTCGTAGGCGGCGCAGGCCGGTCCCCGTCCGGGAATGTCGCGGCCGGTGGACGGGCGCATGGATCGCGGCAACGCCTGGATCTCCGCAGCCTGCTTGGACCGGATCTCTTCCTTGCTCATCCCCCGGTATCTCTCTTCATCCCGCCTCTTCGCCGCTTCCTGCCGCTCCTCCCAGGTCTCTGCGCGGGGCTCGACACGCTCGGCGGGGGCTGCCGCTCTCTCCTCCGGGCGGACTTCGCGTGCGGCCGTATAGTATGCCGCCGTGCGGGTCGGCTCCACCAGCTCCCAGTCGCCGTGCATGGGCCACTCGTCCTCGCGGAACGCGGGGGCATTCTCCAGCTGCTCCCGGTCCATGTTCAGGACAAAGCCCTCCCGCTCCGGCCGGGCTGCCAGAGCCTCCCAGGGGACGGCATAGAGCTTCTCGCCCATCCCGAGCACCCCGCCGAAGGCGAGCACGGCGTAGATGATCCTGCCCGTATTCAGGTCGACCATCAGGTTCTTGATCTCGCCGAGGTCCTCTCCCTGCGGGTTCCGCACCTTCGTGTCCATGGCGTCGTCCGCAGACAGCAGCCTCATGCCTTCCATCCTCCTCGATCTGGCCTCCATCTCTCTCTCACGTCTCCAGTCTCCGTGCCGCGGCGTAAACCCTCCGAGGCAAGGCGGGCTGTAGAGGCACGAGACTATTTATACGTTTCTCCGGCACGGAAGCGGGGAATATGCACGGATTCCGGGGAGAGGGATCGCCGCCGGAGGCGGATTCTCTCCCCCGCGCCTCACCGGAATGGGCGGGATCTTCGCCTGCCGACAGGAAAAGGAGATCCGCGGCGCCGTGCAGGGATCGGGCGGTAAAAAACGCCGTTGACAGGGGCTCTCCGTTCATCCGGGACGAGCGCCCTCCCTTCGGGGTCGTTATTCGCACACGGTCCAGTAAGGGCGGACGCCGAACCAGGCGTACATGCCCTCCAGCCACTCGCGATCGTATTCCGGGGATCTGCGGCCGGCTTCGTAGGTGGGGCATTCGATGTCCCGGCGGGGGGTGTACAGCCCCACGGATTCGCCCATGGGCATCTCCCGTCTCTCCCGGCGTTCCGCCTCTGCCCGCTCCTCCGGATAACGGGCTTCCGCGGGGAGCGGCTCCACGAGCTCCCAGTCGCCGTGCATGGGCCACTCGTCCTCGCGGAACCCCGGAGACTTCTCCAGCAGGTCCCGGTCCGCGTTCAGGATGAAGACCTCCTCGTCAGGTCTCTGGGAAAAGGCCTCCCAGGGGATGGCGAAGAGCTTCTCGCCCACCCCGACCACCCCGCCGAAGGCGAGCACGGCGTAGACGATTCGACCGGCGTTGAGGTCGACCATCAGGTTCTTGATCTCGCCGAGGTCCTCTCCCTGCGGGTTCCGCACCTTGACGCTCATGATGTCCCTCGCGGACAACAGTCGCAGCCCTTCTCCGAACCCCCGGGTTCGCGCCCCGGTCGCTGTTTCCGTTCCTGCATTCGCCATGTATACCATCTCGTTGTCGATTACGCTGCCGCAACCCAATACAGTCCAGGCAGTGGCGGGAAATAGTGAACGATATTATTTAAATGTTGCCTGCACTCCCGCGATCCGAGACATCTGCTCGCTATTCCCGAGGCCTGTGAGCCCCGGGAACGGGCAACAGGGCAGTGATCCGGTGATGGAGAGGCGGAACCCCGTATGGCGAACGCGTATCGGGGATCGCGGAGGCGCCGCCCCTCTCCCCTTCTACTCCTCCCGATAGGGCATCAGGGACCTGGTGTGCTTCCAGTCGCTCCGAAGCGGCCACTCGTCCTCTGATAGCCCTTCCGCCTTCTCCAGGTGCTCCCTCCCGATGTCCAGGATAAACTCCCCCCGCTCCGGGCAGGATGACAGGTTCTCCCAGGGGATGGCGAAGACCTTCTCGCCCACCCCGAGCACCCCGCCGCCGAAGGCGAGCACGATGTACGCAGCCCGCCCGCTCTCGACGTCCACCAGGATGTCCCGGATATGGCCGAGCTCCTCCCCGCTGCGGTTGCGGACGCCGGCACCGAAGATGCTCCCGCTCCTGAGAAGCGTATCCGGGCAATCTCCCTTCGCACCCGCGCGATCGTGCGTATTGCCTTCCGTCGCCACGGCAGATCCATCTCCTTCTCGTTCCTCGCCGAAACGATGACGGATGGACGCACTGCGTATTAACTGTTTACCTGCCGGGCAGCCTCTGCCGAGCCGCACCCTCCCGGGATCCCTCCCTGCACCGCAACGGCAGACAGCCCGGCGGTCGCCCGCGGGCACCCGTCTCCTGCGCTGCCCGGGATCCGGGGGATCGAACGGGAATCGGGACGGTGGATCCCCGGCAGCCGCCCGGCAATCTCCGTGCGTTCGGGAAAGAGCGGAACGCCGGGAAAAGCAGGAAGGATTTATAGGGGGACGTCGAATCCAGCTTCTATGATGATGGCAAACCTACAGGAAAGGGTCCAGACGGGATACCCCGAGCGGATCCGCAGCCTTGAAGTGCGGGTGATGGAGATGGAGGCGGTACTGAAGGGAATCGCCGACGAGATCGGGGATCTCCGGGCTCTCCTGCAGACCTGCGTCTCCCGCGAGAACGAACAGGCGCCCCGCCTGCTGGCCGGGGATCCGCTGGGCGGGCCGCGGCTGCCATCGGCGGAGGGGGAGCATGCAGGGGAGGAGGTGGCGGAGGCCGAGATGATGGCCCTGATCATGCAGCCGGACGGCACCCTGAAACAGGAGCGGCGATACAAATCCGATTACGTGATCACCCGCTGAAATACCTCTTTTCCATCCACCGCTGTTTCGGGCAGCCTGCCGCCCGGGTCCTGCTCCTGATGCGTGGGGCCGAAGAAACGTTGATATACCTGGCAATTCGAGTCTGCTGTATACAGGTGGGGACCCATGGGTATGCTGCCGATCTTCAACAGCGAGCCCGGACCGGCTGCCTGGGTGAGCCGGGGGAACACGCTCCGCAGCCACGGGCGGTTCCGCGAAGCCCTGCGGTGCTACGATCGGGCGATCGATATCGATCCGTCCTGCGCGGATGCCTGGCTTGAGAAGGGGCGTCTGCTGCAGCGGATGGGTCATCCGGACCTCGCACTGCGCAGGTTCGAGAGGGTGCTGGAGATCGATCCCGCCCGCGAGGACGCACGGGCGGATATCGGCAGGATACGGGAGAGTCTGGGAAGATCCGCCCGGACGCCGGCTTGATCCGGCGCGGGGCCGCCGCCTCCTGCGGCCCTGCTGCACCCGCCCGGGCATGCGGGTTGTGCGCCGATGCTACTGCCCCGTATCGGGGATATCCCTGCAGTTAATCTCTCCGGGCCGGTTCCATTGCAGGAAAAGGCCTGATATTCAAGGATATGTTCTATATGATGGTATTTATCGCAATAATTGAATATTTTCTTCTGTATAGTATGCGATCATTTAAAAAGATTTATTAATAAGTTTGGCATTGGTAAACGTGAGGCAGGCGGAGTACCGGGCAGGCTGCAAAGCCGATCTCCGCCGCCCGTAAACGGGGGAGGAGATGGTTCCGGGTCAATCGGAAGAGGGGGCCGATGTGCATGGAATACGATGAGAACGAGTTTCGGGTGCGTCTGGAGCGGGAAGTCGAACGTCTGCGGGAGAGGGCTGAGGCTCTTGAAGGGAGGGACAAGCAGTTCTTCCGGGACATGGCCCACGCCATGGATCTGTACGTGAGGAAACTGGACGGAGCGGCCGATGCCACCCGGGAGCTGGAGGAGATGGAGCGGCAGCAGGCGCTCGTCTCCATCATCGACATTCTGAACGAGATCGACGTGGAACTCAAAGAGCTGAACGACATTCTGGGGGAGGAGGCCAATCAGTTCCGGTTCAGTCTTCACGAGGCCAGCTGCATCGTCGATCGGTTCTTCTACAACTGTCAGATCGCAGAAGATCGCATCAAGAGCGCGAGCCGGAAGAACTTCATCACCCGGAAGCAGGTGAACGAACTGAACGAGCAGCTGAACCGGGCGGTCATGCGCATCGTCGCGATATCCCGGCGCTCGGACGACCTGCTGAAGATGCTGCAGGAGAAGTACGGGGCGGACGTGGCCAGCTGAAGACGATCGCCTCTCCCCCCGTTACGGCGTTTTTCGGCTCTGCCGGAATCCTCGTCGAGATTGGCGGCTCTCCGGCGGTCTCACCAGCGGGCCCCTGCCCCTCCGGCGGCAGAGAGGCTTCTCTCCCCGGTCCGTATCGTTCGGGCCTGTCGCACGATCCCCATGGAGAGAGGGCATCTCCCGCAGGGCTGCGGGGAGGATCCCGATCGCCGGCAGGGTATCCGCGGGATCGGTGCAGGAAAAACACCGCAGGGGTTTTCCACCGGGCCCGTTGTTGCGCATGTGTTCGGATGTGCGGAGAGGGAGACCGACGCCTCGATCCGGGAGGCTCCCCCCTGGAGTTCTGCGTGAGAGCGACGGGAGTGTGCCGGCCCGATCGCCCCCCATCCGATGGATTCGGCACGCAGGCTGCCATCTCCCGATCCGGGCGCCGCATGCATCCCATCCTCCCCCTCCTGCCGGGGCGGAAACAGCCGGGCTGCCGTACAGGGCCAAAAAACGCCACGGCACGGCACGGAGACGGTTTTAGCCCGTGCCGGGGTCATTCATACCTTTTTTATACGCAGACGGCATACCGGTCCTGACATGCGGGCCGGCACCGCAGGAGTAGGTCGTTGCCATGGGGAAGACTCCGGATATCGAATTCCGGCTGGTGAATACCTGGAGCCGTGAGGAGATCGTGGACCTGTACCGCTCTGCGGGGTGGTGGTGCGAGGAGTGGGATCCGGCGGGCGTCCTTCCGGTTATCCGGGGCAGCTACGCATTTGCCGTCGCAGTCGATCGGGCGAGCGGGCGGGCCGTCGGGATGGGGCGGGTGATCTCCGACGGGGTCTCGGACGCCTACATCCAGGACCTCTGCCTGCTCTCCGAATACCGGCGTCTCGGCATCGGATCGGGCATCCTGTCCCTCCTCCTGGATGCCTGCAGACGGGGAGGGATAGAGTGGATCGGCCTCATCGCGGAGAAAGGCACCGAGGGTTTCTACGCCGCGAACGGATTCCGGCGCTGCGAGGGGGATGTCCCCATGCTCTACCGGGGTGGGGAGTGAGGTGCTCTCGCCCGCCGACTTCAGAGAGGTGACCCTGGCGGATCGCGATCTCTTCCGCAGGCACTACGCACGCTTCCCCCAGGAGCACAGCGATAACACGTTCACCAATATGGTGGCCTGGAACGCCTATGCGCACTACCGCTTCGCGCAGGTGCGGGAGAGCATCGTGCTCGCGAGCACCATCGACGGCAGGACCATCTTCCGGGTCCCCATCGGTCCGCCGGACGCGGAGCTGCTGGAGGAGACCATCCGGCTTGCTGTCCGCGAGGGAGGGGACACCCCTCTCGCCATCCTGGACTCCGCCTCGCGGGAGAAGGTCGCCGCGGCGTATCCCGATCTGCCCCTCCACCCGCGGCGGAACTACTTCGAATACGTCTACCGCGCCTCCGACCTGGCGGAGCTCCGCGGGCGGAGGTACCTCAACATCCGCCGTCAGCTGAACCGCTTCCGCAGGCGATGCACCTACGCCGTCGACGCCATGGGCCCGGACGACCTGGCGGACGTGCGGGAGTTCCTGCTGGAGTGGTGCGACTGGCGGGACTGCGAGTCCCATCCCATCCTTGCCCACGAGAAGGAGGCGATCCTCCGCACGCTGGATCACTTCCAGGAACTCGGGATCGAGGGGCGGACGATCCGCGTGGACGGCCGCGTCGCATCGATGGCGCTCTTCGAGCCGCTGAACGAGACCACCGCCGTCGTCCACTTCGAGAAGGGTCTGCCCGACTGCGAGGGGATCTACAAGGCGATGAATGCCGAGACCGCCAGGGTGCTGGCAGAACGCTTCCCGTTCATCAACCGGGAGTCCGATCTCGGGAATGCGGGGCTGCGGGAGTCCAAGATGCGCTACCATCCCCACCACATGGTGGAGGTCTACGTGGCGCAGAGGGAGGATCTGGCACGGCTGCTCCCCGGCTGAGGTCGCAGCCGCACGGGAGCGGGGGGAGGCGTCCGGCGGCGGAAGGATGCGCCCCGGGGATCCCCGCGCCGCCCTCTCCGCCGTGCCGCCCCCGGCGTGTTCGCACCCCATCCCGCGGGTGCGGATCTCCGCAAACCGCCGGAGGGGGCGGAGGGGAATATAATAATTACTATTATATTTCAGCATTGAATATTTTTGGATTTGTATAAATGTGAAAATAATGCGTAAAAATAGAAAAATTCGCAAGTATTTCCAATCTTTCTTCTAACCGAATTATATTTTAATCGTGGACGAAATATAATACATTCCCGAACAGAACCCCCGGAAGGAGAGACGATGAAGCTCGATATTGCGCACAAGACATTCGATATCATCCTATGCAAGAACCGTCTCGACAGGTACAAACTGATCATCCAGCACGACGGAATGAAGCGGCCCGCCTGGTACCAGCTCACCCACTTCACGCTGGACAAGGAGTCCATCAAGCTCAAGACCCTGGAGGCCTTCAGCACCCTGCTCAAAGAGGTGAAGAAGGAGTCCATGGGCATGAAGTCCCGGTGGCTCCAGCTGGACTGGATCGACATCGCCGCCATCGACTCGGTGCTCACCGACTACCTGAACGGCAACAGTCCCGATCAGCCGATCCGGATCAACGGTCAGGAACTCCCGCCGGTGCAGGACCTGGCCCGCGAGTACGAGCAGAAGACCTGGGCGCTCAAGCCCGGCGCCATCTGAACCGATCACACCCCCTTCTCCCGCCCGCCGGCCCGGGGGGTTCGGCCGTGCACTCTTTTCTGCCACCCGCCCATGGCGGAAGCGCCCTGCCGGTGCCACGGCAGCCGCTGCAGACGGCGGCGGGAGCCCGGCAATTCCGGCGAAGCCGGCAGGGTGCGGCTGCAAACCAATGCCTTGAATACGATGGCCCGCCCAACCGGTCACTGAATGGAAGAGTCCGGCGGGCGGGTGCAACCCGACAAGTACCAGAAGTTCAAGAAGGTGGACGGCGAGTCCTACCTCAAAGTGAACCAGTTCCTCCGCAAGCACACCTACATCACGGCCCGCGAGTGGGCGATCGGGCGGCTCTGCGCGGACTTCAAGACCTCGAGCGGCGCGGAGATGACCTACATCGGCCAGCACCTGCCGGAGCTCGTCCCGTTCATGGTCGACACCTACTCCCCGCAGGCCGTGAACCAGGCGAGGTCCGCGTTCAAACGGAAGGTGAAGAAGGCCGGAGCCACCTTCTTCTACGGGGCGATGTGCGGATTCTTCACGGCCGAGGAGCTGGACGACGTGCTCTTCGAGGCGAGCGAGGTGGCGCGGTTCCTGCTGGAGGTGGAGGGGACCACGCTCGATATCGACAGCGAGATCGAGATCGAAGACCGGATCGCCGAGGTCATGCGGAGAGTGGCGGAGGCGTCTGCACGGCTGCGGAAGAAGCAGCCCGAACGGGAGAGCGGCGGGTAGATGCGGATCATCCACGTGGCGGGCACCTCCGGCGCCGGGAAGACCACCTTCATTGTGGACCTGATCCGCCGCCTCGCCCCGATCGGGAAGACAGCCGCGGTGAAGCACCTGGGCCATCACCGCTATGCCCTGGAGGTGGGGAAGGACACCACCCGCTACCACGCGGCGGGGGCGGCGGTCTCGGCGGGCATCGACGCCGAGAAGGCCGTGCTCGTGGCGGCGGATGCGGATCTGGATGCGGTTCTCTCCCAGCTCGCGGATGCGGGCGTCGAGTACGCCATCGTCGAGGGATTCAAGACCCGGGCCTTCCCCAAGATCGTCATCGGGGACCTCGCTGCGGAGAACACGGTTCTCCGCAACCCCGCCGTCGAGGAGGTCGTGGAGGCCCTGCCCCGCTTCCAGGACTACGTCACGCTGCCGGGGCTGGTTGCCGGGCTGCAGCGGGAGCACGGAGCGGACCGCGGCGCCATCGTCACCTATGCAGGGCGGGTGGAGGACGCGGGCGGGCGGGAGGGGGCGAGGGGGCCGCCCCCCGCAGCGATCGCTCTCGCCCTCGAGGAGATCCGCCGCGAGACAGAGGGCATGGCGGGCATCATCGGAGTCCGTCTGCACTGCAGTCCTCCGGGCATCGTCATGATCGCGGTTCTGGCGGAGGATTCGGCGGCCGCGTTCCAGGCTGCGGATGCGGCCCGGGAAAAGCTAATGAGACGGCTGCACCATACGGAATAGGAGCGCGGAGGCGTGCGTGGGCGTGCGGAAGGTTGAGAAGCGGCTGTTCGGCACGAACGGCGTGCGGGGCATCGTCGGGAAGGACATGACGCCGGATCTCGCGCTCCGCATCGGCGCGGCGCTGGGATCCCTGTCGGACGGCGTCATCGGCGTCGGGCGGGACACGCGGACTTCGGGAGAGGCGCTCGCGAGCGCCCTCAAGGGGGGGGTCATGGCGACGGGATGCGACGTGGTCGACCTCGGCATCCTCCCGACGCCGGCCCTCCAGTATCTGATGCGCCAGCAGGGCTACGGGGGCGGGGCGATGATCACCGCCTCCCACAACCCGCCGGAGTACAACGGGGTCAAGGTCATCGATGCGGACGGGACCGAGATGGGGGACGAGAAACTCCTGGCCCTCGAAGAGCGGATCTTCAACCGGGACTTCCGTTCCGCCCCCTGGAACGGTGTGGGGAGCGAGACGTCCGCCCCCCATCTGGTGCAGGACTACGTCCGCGGCGTCGTGGAGCAGTTCCCGGGCCCGATCGGCGGCGGCATGACCGTCGCGGTGGACCCCGGCTCCGGCCCCTCCTGCCTGACGACACCCGCGATCCTCGCCGCCCTGGGCTGCCGGGTCTTCACCATCCACGCCCAGATGGACGGCCGTTTTCCCGGAAGGATGCCGGAACCCTCCGTGGAGGGGCTTGCCGCACTGTCCGAACTGGTCCGGGGCAGCGGGGCGGCATTCGGCGTCGCTCACGACGGGGATGCCGACCGTGCGGTCTTCGTGGACGAGAGCGGGCGGTTCGTGGACGAGATGGACGAGTTCGCCCTCATCGAGCAGTTCATCTGCCGCTCCCGCAAGGGGGTCGTGGTGGCGCCGGTGAGCTGCTCCCGCATGATCGAGGACGTGGCCGAACAGAACGGCTGCCGGATCGAGTACACCCCCGTCGGGAGCGTATACGTGGCGAGGAGAATGCGGGAGCTGGCGGCCGCCGGCGAACCCGTGGTCTTCGGGGGCGAGGGCAACGGCGGGCTGATCTTCCCCTCGTTCCAGTTCTGCCGCGACGGTGCGATGACCGCGGCGATGATGGTGCACCTGCTCGCCCGCGAGGGGCGGCCCCTCTCCTCCCTGGTCGCCCGGCTGCCGCCCCACCACACGATCCAGCGGAAGATCCGCACCCGCACGCCGCTCGAGATCCTGCGGCGGATCGAGAAGGCCTACGCCGGCGATGCCCTGGACTTCACCGACGGCATCCGCATCGTGCGCGACGACGGCTGGGCGCTCGTGCGGGCTTCGGGCACGGAGCCCCTGGTGCGGGTGATCGTGGAGTCCGGCGACGAGGAGAGGGCAAAACGCTTCTACGAAGAGATCATCCGCTGCATCGAACCGGAAACCGGCCAGTTCTGAGATCCAGCCCTTCCCGTCGCATCGCGGGCGATTCACGGAGGCCTCTCGGGCGGGAACGGGCAGGGCTCGCTATTAACGAACGGGGATAGAATATCCAGAAATTTACGCTATTCTCTGGGATATTCAGGCATTTTGTTATGATTTGCCATACTCTCCTCTGGATATTCGAGTTCCCCAATATTTTTCGTAATTAAAAATTTCCAAAATTTTAACGAGTAAAATTTAATGAGAATATTTTAATATGGTATGTGGCTTATATAATAAAATACGGGATGGGATGTACCGTGGCTGTTGACGAGAGTACAATCAACATCAAACAGAAGATCAACCTGGCGCTCTCCCGTCGGGACCGGGACGAGGTGCGGCACCTCATCCGCAACGTCTCCACCATCCAGAGACGCAAGGAGAGAAAGCTCATCCTGGACTCCATCAACAAGACGATCGTCGCCACCATCTTCAAGGAGAAGTCCCCCGAGATGCTGGCGGTCCTGGACGAACTCTCCGACGCCGAGATCGACGAGGTCGCTGTCAGGGCCTCCCGCACGTACGTGGAGACCAAGGACGAGCGCTGGCTCCAGGCGGTCTTCGAGCTCTGCGACAAGCTGAAGCGGAAGAGCTTCCAGAGCAAGGTCCTCGCGACCATCAGCAAGGAGCTGATCGAGGGGGGCGTGAACCACAAGGACGCGGTCCTGATCGAGAAAGGCATGGAAATCGTCCAGCGTATCGGGTTCCGGAAGTACCGCTCCAACATCCTGATCGATATCATTCCCCTGATCATCGTCTGGAGCATCAACGTCAGGGACACACGCCTGCTCTACACCTCGCTCGGCCTGACCGAGCTGATGGGGGACATCTCGAAACGCTCTCTCCTCCACAGCGAACTTGCAAAGGCGATCGCCACGATCGGCATCCTCCGCCAGGATCCCGGCATCGTGGTGGACGCCTTCCGCAGCGCCACGGAGATCAAGCAGAAGATCCGCCGCTTGAACTGCATCGCGAGCATCGCGGAGAAGACCTCGCGCTCGGCGCTCGGAAAACACGTCTCGGACGTCAAATCCGTCCTGGACGATCTGGAGGACGTGCCCGAGCCGCGGCGGGTGGAGATCATCTCGGTGCTGGTCGAGCAGCTGCTCGACCGCCTGCGGGAGAAGCGGCAGATCCACAGCACGCTCCTCAAACTGGAGAAGGACATCCCGCTCTCGGCGCGGTGCATCGTCATCAAGCTGCTGGAGAAGGCGGAGAAGAGCGGCGACCGCTGGTACCTGGAGAAGGCGCTGGAGTTCAACGAGCGCGTGGAGGATCCCGGCTGGCACCCGGTGAAGGAGATCGTGAGCGCCAGCACCGCGGTCGTGGAGCACGTCGGTGACATCACCATCCTCCTGAACGTCGTCCCGATCCTGGAGGAGGCCGCGCGGGAGTCGACCGAGTCCTACCTCTCCCAGTACCTCCTGATCATCAACAGCCTCCTGCGGGGCGGGGAGTTCTACAACGCTCTCGACATCTTCTCACGGATCGGGTCCCCCCACGACCGGACCGGGAAGCACGCCCTCGACACCAGCGTGCGGATCATCAAGGAAGGCGTGCTGAAGTACGAGGTCGATCTCCTGCAGCGCAAGATCATCGACCTCTACGACGCCGACACCCGGGACTCGCTCATCGCCCGTGCGGTCGCCGAGATCTGCAAGGAGTACGACTTCGACCTGGTCGTCTCCCACACCACCGCGATCGAGTCCCTGATCCGCATGCACACCCGTCCGGACGATCTCCTGACGGGCTGCATCCGCATCCTGCTCGAACGGGGTTTCGTCCAGTTCCATGACGCCTCCATCCTGATCACCATGGCCGATCAGATGAGCGACCAGGCGGAGCGGGAGAAGGCGATCTCGTTCATCGTGATCGAGATGGCCAAGATCGCCGTCACCCGCAAGAACCGTGACCTCCTCCAGCGGGCTGTCGGGCTCACCTGCGCGATCGAGGGGCAGCGGTCCCGATCGGAGGCCCTCTGCCGGATCATCGACGAGGCATCCCTCCTGGCCGTGGAGCAGAACGACCTGAACCTCCTGAACCGCATGCGGGTATGGAGCAGCGATCTCCTGGATAAGGACTTCGAGCTCTACGCCTACGAGAGCGTGATCAACGGCATGATCCGCTACGGCATCCACCAGCTCTCCCCCGATGCCCTGAACGAGGCCTACACCCTCACCCAGCAGATCGCGGATCTCTCCCTGCGGCAGCAGCTGCGGGAGAACATCCTCGAGGGGCTGGTGCGGATCGGCTGCCTCCTCTTCGCCGGGCCGAACCCGGAAGCGGAGGATCCGCTCGCCTTTGCACGGCAGCTCGAGCCCTTCGAGCGGGCGGTCCAGCTCCTGAAAGAGCAGAAGAACCGCCACCAGATCGCGCTCAAACTGGCCCGCTACATCGACATCATCCTGGAGTACAAGCAGAACCAGAAGAACCCGAGCTACATCATCCCGCTCGCCCTCTTCATCCTGGAGATCGAGAGCCCGCTCGAGCGGAATGCGATGATCTACCGCGTCGCTTCCAACTTCAAGGACTTCGTGGAGGACATGGACTCGCCCGGGCCGAACGAGGTGATGGTCGATCTGCTGCAGCGCCTGGAGCACGCGAGGACCTCGATGGTGATCCTGGACCTGACCTACCGCTTCCTCTCCCTCACGGGCGACTCCTACCTGAAGCTCTCGCGGATGGCCAATCTGGCCGACTCCTACCTGCGGATCAAGAAGACACGGCGCGCCCAGGAGATCCTGCACCAGGTGCACACTGCCGCGGGTCAGGTGAAGGATATCTACGAACGGGTGCTGATCCTCTCCGACCTCTCCGGGCTTCTCGGGAAGGTGGCCGAAGAGGAGGCCCGCCAGGCCCTGAACGAGGCGCTCGCCCTCCTGCCGCAGGTGGACGAGGAGCGGAGCTCCCAGGTGCGCCGCCAGCTCGTACTCTCCATCGTGAGCATCCAGGCGCTGAACCCGCGGGACGAGAATATCGACCTGATGCTGGATCTCGTCCAGCAGATCCAGGAGCCGATCGAGTACGTGAATGCGCTCGTCGCCATCTTCCCCATCGTGATCCAGAGCGCCAAGGGGAAGGGCATCCTGTCGTCCATCTACCAGGGGATCCTGGACATCCCCCTCCCCTACGACCGTGTATCCATGCTGCTCGACGTGATCCCGCTCGCCGAGACCTACGGCGACAAGGACGACAGCTTGCGCCTGATCGGAGAGGCGGAGAAGGCTGTCGAGGCGATCCAGATCCCCTTCATCTCCTCCATGGTGAAGAAGGGCATCGTGCAGCTCCTGCTGATGCTGCACGCCAAGCGGGGGGACGAGTCCCTGCGGAAGCGGGCGATCCGCGTGGCAGGCAGCATCCCGGACGAGCAGGTGCGGGATACGCTGCTATCCCAGCTCGGGGCCGCCGGGGCGGAGCCTCCCGCCACCAACGCCTGCCGTCTCCTGCGCCAGGCGTACGACAGCGTCGACAAGGGTCTGTTCACGGTCCAGGAGGCCGCGTCCGTCGACCGGGCCATCCGCTCCCTCCCGGACCGTGCGAAGCGGGCCCAGTACGCCGTGGAACTCTCTCTCCTCGCGCGGAAGGCTGCGCAGGACAGAGTGGCCGATCGCCTCCTGCAGTACGCGGTGGAGGAGGCCTCCATCATCCGCCCCCTCTCCCGGCGGGCGTACGTCCTCGGGGACATGGCGCTGCGGGTCTACGCCGGCGACGGGGGGGAGCGGAGCCGGGACATCCTGGGCATGGCGGTGAATGCGGCCATGAGCGTGCGGGAGGACCACCTCCGCGATACGGTATTCGACGAGCTGGACGTGGCGTTGCGGATCATGGTGGAGCGCCTCGTGTGAAGACGGTCGAGATCCTGATCGCCGGACGCGTCCAGAAGGTGGGGTTCCGCTCCTGCATCCGGAGGATGGCGATCAACCTGGGCATCGTGGGGGAGGTGGAGAACCTCCCCGACGGGCGGGTGCGGATCGTGGCACGCGCGGATGCGGCGATTCTCGAGAAGTTCACCTCGATGCTCTACGGCTGCCCGCGGGCGGTCGTCCGCGACGTGGAGATCCTGCCCCATCCCGATGCCGACTTCTCGCAGTTTTCCGTGCAGCGGACGCGGCCTCAGGACGAGATCCGGAACGGTGTGCCGTAGAGCAGGGACTCGCGGAGACTGTTGACGCAGTCGTCGATCTCGTCCTGCCGCACGGATTCGTGCAGCGCTCCGATGAGCCTGCCGGCGAGATCGTGCGAGAGGTGGCAGCGCTTCTCGGTGCACTCGTAGGTGTCGGGATCGAGGCCGTTCCGGGCCATCGCGAAGACGGCCGTATCCACCATCCGGGGTTTCAGGGTCTCGGCGATGTCGTGGATCAGCCCCGCCGCCCCCTCGTGGAGCATCCCGAGGTCCGGGTCGAGGTGGGCGCCGTGCACCGCGACGCTGCAGGCACCGAAGAGGACCGCGTATCCCAGAGAGAGGAGGGCGTTGACCGGATCGCGGTGCGGGCGCTCCGTCCGCCGGCGGAACCCGAGCTCCGGCGGGAGTGTCCGTGCCATGATCTCGTAGTACATGTCCGCCGTGAGCCTGTAGAGCCGCCGCACCTCCTCCATCCGCACCAGGTACTCGAGCTCCTGCTGCGCCTGGTGAAGCAGCAGGGACTCCCCCTCGAAGAGGAGAGGTTCGTTCGCGGCCTCGGCGAGCTGCTCCACGAGCATGATGCGGACCCGGATCGCCGCCGTGGCGATCGCGATCGCGTACTTCCGCCCGGGGGAACTCTGCTGGGCGGAGCGGATCCGCTCCTGGGGGCGCTCCCCGTAGCGGTGGAGCATCCCGAGGGGGGTGCCGTCGGGATCGAAGAAGGTGATGGACGCTCCCCCCTTCAGGAGCGTCGCGATGGCGGCGGAATGGATGGTATGCCCGCCCAGCACCAGCAGGTGCTGCACGGAGCCCAGGGGGTATCGCTCCAGCGTCCCGCCCCGCTGGATGATCAGCTGCGACTGCGTGGTCTTGATATGGGAACCGTAGCCGTGGACGACCAGCCAGGGAGGACGATCCATCGCTGCACACCTCGCCATTCTATCAAGGTATTGGCCTCCGCGTTCACATTAAACCATCGTTTTTCGGCATTTTTCAGATGAGGCAGGGATAAATGGAGGGAGGGAGTACTGTTGAGCATGCAGGCCGGGGCCGGAGCCGAGTGGGAGCCGTTGCGCCGCGTGATGGTGCATGCGCCGGGGATCGAGGTCTTCTTCGCCCTCCTGGCGCCGGGATACCACCTGTACGAGCGGTTCTTCAACCTCGGGGAGGCCGAACGGGAGCACCGCCGGATGGTCGAGGTGCTGCAGAACGGGTTCCAGGTCCGGGTCGACCGCCTCGAGGAGGCGGTGGTGCAGGGGGCGGGCTACCGTGCGGCGATCCGCCAGGGTCTCCGGGAGCTCGCCGAACGCCGGCTGGAGAGGCGGTGCGCCATCCCGGAGGGGGAGCTGCCGCCGCGGCTCCGCGCCGAGCTCTGCTTCCCCCTGCCCCTGGAGGAGCGGGATTCCGAACACCTCTTCCGGATCGCGCTGCTCGATCCCGTTCTCACCATCGCCCGCGATCGCGTGCGGGTGGAGCTGGACAACCCCCTCTACAACCTCTACTTCATGCGGGACCAGCAGGTGGCGACCGACCGCGGGATGGTGCTCGGGCGGATGGCGACCGCGGATCGGGGCGGGGAGGTGGAGGTCTCCCGTCTCGCCCTTCGGGCGCTGGAGCTGCCGATAGCCCACGAGATCGCCCGCGGCAGTCTGGAAGGAGGGGATTTCATCCCCGCCGGCGCGTTCGCGCTGGTGGGCTGCGGCCCCCGCACCAGCGAGGAGGGGGTGCAGGATCTCCTGGCGCACGGGCTCTCGTTCGAGGAGGTCGCCGTCGTGCATGCCCCCCGCCACCCGCTCGTCGGAGGTTTCGACCCCATGGTGGCGATGCACCTGGACACCTACTTCAACGTTGCCGCCCCGCACCTGGCCGTGGGCTCCCCGGTTCTCCTGGAGGGGGCGAGCGTGGAGGTCTACCGCAGGGACTCCGACGGGTACGTGCGCGAGGGGGCGGGCGGGAGCCTGCGGGAGTACGTCGCCGGGAAGGGGTTCGAACTGATCGAGATCTCCACGCTCGAGCAGCTCTGCTACGCGACCAACTTTCTCTGCATCCGGGAAGGGGTCTGCGTCTCCCCCGACTCGGCGGTGCTGGCGCCCATGGTGCTGAAGCGGCTGCAGGAGAAAGCCGACCTCTACCCGAAGAAGTACGGGCCGCTGCTCGCCCAGGCGGAGCGGGATTATGCCCGCCTCCGCCACGATGCAGAGTTCTTCCCGCACAAGGCAGACATCTACGCGCATGGCCTCGACATGACCCCTCTCCTGCTCACGAACGCCACCGGCGGCTATGGCGGGGCGCACTGCATGACCTGCGTCATCCGCCGCGGCTGATCCCCCCCCTCCGTGCCGAAGCCACGGCATCAGCACGATATTCCGAATTTATGCTTTTTATTTATAGATATAACTAATTATTGAACCAATTGATAATTCAAAATATTTATATATAGAATAGAATAAATAATGGTCTTGCCCGGTGCAGGCACCCGCATGCCTCTCCCCTGATCCCCATCCGCTGCGGGGAACGATCATGGAAATTCGCAAAAAGACCCTCCTCATCGTCTCCATCACCATCATCGCTTTGATGGCGCTCCTGACCCTGGTATCTTCATTTGTCATCCTGCAGGATTACGCGCGCCTGGAGGAGCAGGTCGCCGTCCGCAACCTCCGCCGCGCCGAGAGCACGATCGGGGAGACCCTCTCCCACCTGGACAGCACCGCCTACGACTGGGCCTCCTGGGACGACACCTACACCTTCGTCGAGGACGGCAACCAGCCGTTCATCGCGTCCAACCTGATGGACAAGACCTTCGTCGGGCTGGACATCCACGCGATGCTCTTCTACAACACCTCCGGCGCGCTGGTCTGGGGGAAGGGCTACGATCTGGAGAACCGGACGGCGGTCCCGATCGCTCCGGGACTGCTCGCAGAGGCCCGCCCGGGTTCCCCGCTCCTCGCCCCGGAACCCCGGGCCGGCATCCTCCAGCTCCCGGACGGTCCGATGCTGGTCGCCTCCCGCCCGATCCTGACGAGCGAGGACGGGGGCCCGCGCCGGGGATCGCTGATCATGGGGCGGTACCTGGACGCGGATCTGGTCGCCCATACGGGCGAGGTGACCGCCCTATCCCTGGCGGTGCTGCCGCTCGGGGATACGGCGGTTCCTTCTGCGGTACTGCACGACGACGCCCCAGTCGTCCAGCCCGTCTCCCCCACGACGGTGGCGGCTCATTCTGTCCTGTCCGATATCCACGGCTCCCCGGCGTCCGTGCTGCGGGCGGAGATGCCGCGGGACATCTACCGGCAGGGGGAGGCGAGCACGTTCTCCTTCACGCTGATCATCCTCTCCGTCTGCCTGGTCTTCGGGCTGGTCACCCTCTTTGCGCTGGAGAAGCTGGCGCTCCTGCCCCTCGCCACGCTGAACGCCTCCGTGGCGAGGATCGGGAGCGAGGCCGATCCCGGAGCGCGGCTGTCCGTGCACGGGGACGACGAACTGGCGCACCTGGGAATGACGATCAACCGCATGCTGGAGGCCCTCGAGCAGACCCAGAAGGCTCACCAGGAGGGCGAGAGGCGCTATCGGGCGGTCGTCGAGGACCAGATCGAGTTCATCTCCCGCTACCTCCCCGACGGCACCCACATCTTCGTGAACGAGGCCTACTGCCGCTATTTTGGTAAGGACCGCTCGGAGATCCTGGGCAGGGTCTTCCGCCCTGCGATCCCGGAGGAGGATCGGGAGCCGCTGCGCCGCCACTTCGCCTCCCTATCGCGGGAGAACCCGGTGGCGACCATCGAGCACCGCATCGTCATGCCCGGCGGCGAGGTGCGCTGGCAGCAGTGGACCGATCGCGTGATCCTGGATGCCGACGGGCGGATTGCGGAGTACCAGTCCGTGGGGCGGGACGTCACCGACAGGAGACGCATCGAGGAGGCGCTCCACCGGGCGAACGAGAAGCTGAACCTGCTCGGGTCCGTCACCCGCCACGATCTCCTGAACCAGCTGACCGCGATCCAGGGCTACGTCCAGCTCGCCGCGGAGTTCGGGACGGATCCTCGGATCCGGAAGTACCTGGACACGGCCGCGGAGGTCTCGCGGAAGATGCAGGACCTGATCCGCTTCAGCCGCGACTACCAGAACATGGGCATCCACATGCCGGTCTGGCAGTCCGTCCGGGAGATCGCGCAGTCCGCCGCCGCCTCCCTGCCCCTGAACCGGGTGAACCTGCATCTGGATCTGGACGGACTGGAGATCTACGCGGATCCCCTGCTGGAGAAGGTCTTCTACAACCTGATCGAGAACGCCCTCCGTCACGGGGGTGAGACGCTCTCCGAGATCCGGATCGGCTACCGCCGCGACGGGGAGCATGTCGTCGTCACCTGCGAGGACGACGGCGTCGGAGTGCCGGTGGCGGAGAAGGAGGTGATCTTCCGGCAGGGCTACGGGCGGAACACCGGCTACGGGCTCTTCCTGATCCGCGAGATCCTGGGGATCACCGGCATCGCCATCCGGGAGTGCGGGGAGCGCGGCGCCCGCTTCGAGATGCGGGTCCCTCCCGAGGCGTACCGTATCTCCGGCGTGCGCCCTTCCGGGAACGGCGGGATCTGAACGAACCTGCCGCGGCGGTCGGCGATCCGCAAAAAGGTAATGTAATAAGGTCTGCCACGCAATAGCATATCAAGAGTTTTCCTATGTTCTGGAATCCGAAGATGGAGACCCTGCAGGGTCGCGCTCTGGAGGAGCATCAGCTCGGCGGCCTGAAATGGACGCTGTCCCAGGCGCAGAACGTGGAGTTCTACCGCAGGAAGTTCAAGGAAGCGGGAGTCGCCCCCGAAACCATCCGCACGCTCGACGACGTGGAGAGACTCCCCTTCACGTGGAAAAAGGAGCTGCGCGAGGGCTACCCCTTCGGCTTCCTCGCCGTGCCCCTGAAGCGGGTGGTGCGGATCCACACCACCTCGGGCACCACGGGGAAGCCCACCGTGGTCGGCTACACGCGGCAGGACCTGGCGCGCTGGGCGGAGCTGATCGCCCGCAACCTGACCATGATCGGTCTCAAAGAGGGGGATGTCTTCCAGAATGCGGTGAACTACGGCCTCTTCACCGGTGGTCTCGGCTTCCACTACGGTGCCGAGCTGATCGGGCTCACCGTCGTCCCGTCGGCGACAGGCAACACCCGGCGGCAGATCGAGATGATCCAGGACTTCGGGGTGAACGCCATCCACTGCACTCCGAGCTACGCGATGCACCTCGCCGAGGTCGCCGAGTCGATGGGGGCGGGGCTCCCCTCGCTCACAACGGGCATCTTCGGCGCCGAACCCTGGTCGGACAACATGCGCCGCGAACTCGAGGAGAGGCTCCAGGTGACGGCGTACGACTCCTACGGGCTCTCCGAGATGTTCGGGCCCGGTGTCGCCTTCGAGTGCCCCGAGCGGGACGGGCTGCACATCTGGCACGACAGCTACCTGGTGGAGATCGTCGATCCGGTGAGCGGGGAACGGCTGGGGCCGGGGGAGCGCGGCGAGATGGTGATCACCCCGCTCGTGAAAGAGGCGATGCCGCTCGTCCGCTACCGCACGGGGGACATCACCATGCTGATGGAGGATGGATGCACCTGCGGCCGCGGACAGAAGATCGGCCGCATATCCGGCAGGAGCGACGACATGCTGGTCATCCGGGGCATAAACGTATTCCCCTCGCAGATAGAACATGTACTGCTGGCCTTGAACGAGGTGGGAGATCATTTCATGGTGCACATTGACCGTGTCAACCACATGGACGAGATGACGATCGAGGTGGAGATCAACCGCGCGGTCTTCAGCGGGGAGCTGCGGGATCTCGCAAAGATCCAGCAGAAGGTGGCCCGGGCCCTGCACGACGCGCTGGGGCTGCGCACGGCGGTGAAGCTGGTGGAGCCCGGAACCCTGCCCCGCTTCGAGGGGAAGGCAAAGAGGGTCGTCGATCATCGGGAGGGATTGTATTGAGCTACTGGGATCCGCGGATCGAGGAGATGCCGAGAGAGGACCTCGAGAAACTCCAGTTCCGTCTCCTGAAGACGCTGGTCTACCGCCTCTACAGCTTCAACCCGTTCTACCATGAACGAATGCGGGAGGCGCATGTCCACCCGGACGACATCCGCACGCTCGCCGACGTGACGAAGCTGCCGTTCATGTACAAACGGGATCTGCGGGACAACTATCCCGATCGGATCTTCACGGTGGGGAAGGAGGAGCTCGTGCGCTACCATGTCTCGAGCGGCACCACCGGAAAACCGACCGTGGTCGGCTACACGCAGCGGGACGTGGACGCCTGGACCACGTCGCTGGCGCGGGCGCTCACCTCCTGCGGACTCGGGCGGGGGGACGTGATACAGGTGAGCTACGGCTACGGGCTCTTCACCGGCGGGCTGGGTCTCCACTACGGGGCCGAACGGATCGGGGCGACGGTGCTCCCCACGAGCGTGGGCAACACCGAGCGGCAGATCGAGCTGATGCAGGATCTGGGCGCGACCGCGATCGCCTGCACCCCCTCGTACCTGATCCACATGGGCGAAGTGGCGGAGCGGATGGGGATCAGCATCGCGAAGGACACCCAGCTGCGGACCGGTGTCCTGGGAGCCGAGCCCTGGTCGGAGCGGATGCGGACCCGCATCCAGGAGTGGCTGGGGATCCGGGCCTTCGACATCTACGGGACGAGCGAACTGTCGGGGCCGCTCTTCACGGAGTGCGCCGAGCAGAAGGGTATGCACGTCTGGAGCGACTTTGCGCTGGTCGAGGTCCTGGACCCGAACAGCGGCGAGCCCTGCGCCCCGGGCGAACCCGGCGAACTGGTGATGACGATCCTGCAGAAGGAGGCGCTGCCCATGGTCCGTTTCCGCATCGGGGATATCAGCACGCTGAATGGCGATCCCTGCCCCTGCGGGCGGACGCATCCCCGCATCACCCGCATCCAGGGGCGGGTGGACGACATGCTGATCATCCGGGGGATCAACGTCTTCCCCTCCCAGATCGAGCATGCCCTGATGGGGATCCCGGAGGTCGGGCGGCAGTTCCAGATCGTGGTCGACCGCACGGGGGCGCTCGACGAGATGCTGGTGCGGGTGGAACTCTCGCCGGAGTCGTTCTCCGACAAGATCCCCGAACTGATGAACATCAAGAAGAAAGTGGCCCACAAGCTCCAGAACTCGCTGAACGTCAGCGCCGACGTGGAGCTGGTGGCGCCGGGATCCCTTCCCCGCTTCGAGGGGAAGGCAAAAAGGGTCGTTGACAAGAGGGTGCTCTGACATGGAGAAAGAGAAGTACATCATCCAGCAGATATCCGTGTTCTCGGAGAACAGGCCCGGGCGGCTGGCGGCGGTCGCCCACGCGCTCGAGGAGGAGAAGATCAACATCTTCGCGTTCTCCATCGCGGAGGCCGACGGTTTCGGCGTGGTCCGCGCGCTCGTGGATCATCCGGACCGTGCGCACAGGAAATTGACCGAGATGGGGTTCATCGTCTCGTTCACCGACGTGATCGGAGTGAAGATGCGGGACGAGCCCGGCGGTCTCTACGAGATCGCCCGCATCCTGGGGGATGCGAACGTCAACATCGAGTACTCCTATGCCTACAGCGGAAAGGATGCCGCCGTGCTGATCCTCCGCGTGGACGATCCCCGCGCGGCGATCCGCGAGCTCCTGGCGCACGGGGGTCAGCTCCTGGAGCGCAGCACCTTCCAGTGACCTCCTACTTCTTCTCCCACTTCAGGAGTTCCATCACCGTGGAGAGGGTGGATCCCTCCCGGATCTCCTGGCGGATCCGCTCTTCCGTCTTCTTCACTTCGAGCGCCCTCCGCGCCACCTCGTAGGCCCGCTCCCGCGGCACGACGACGACACCGCTCTCGTCCCCGACGATCCAGTCCCCGGGCCGCACGGTCTGCCCGCAGCAGGTGATCTCGGTGTTGATCTCCCCGAACCCCTTCGGCTCCCCCGCGTTCGGGGCGACGGCCCGGGCGAATGTGGGAAAGCCGAGCCTCCGGATATCGTCGACGTCCCGCACCGCCCCGTCGATCACCACCCCGGCGAGCCCGCGGCCGATGCAGGAGAGGGTGGCGAGTTCGCCCCAGGGGGCGACGTGGGTGCCGCCGTCGTTGTAGATGACGATCACGTCCCCGGGCTCTGCCCGATCGATCGCTTCCACCGGTTTCGCCCAGTCCCCGGCGAACGTCTGCACGGTGACGGCCCGTCCGACCATCTTCACGTTCCCGCAGAGGGGCGCGGCCCCCGCCATGGCACCCTTGCGGTGCAGGGCGTCGGAGACGTTCGGGGCCGAGACTTCGAGAAGGATGCGGCGGATCGCCTCGTCCCGGCTCTCCCGCCTCTCCTCCTTCGCCTCCCGGCGGTCGATCGCCTGCCGCACCGCTGCCGTCGACCCCCGCACGTCCGCCGACCGCACGATGGCTCCGCCGACGATGACGATGGAAGCCCCCAGCTCCGCCACCCGGGCTGCCGTGGATGGCTCCAGCCCTCCGGCGACCGCGATCGGGATCCCCACCTCGCCGACCAGGCTCTGGAGCAGCGCCACCGAGGTCTTCCCGACCATCTGCTGGTCGATCCCCACGTGGGCGTTGATGCAGTCCACGCCGAGCGCTTCCAGCTCCTTTGCCCGCCGGACGGGGTCCTGCACCGCCATCAGGTCGGCCATGATCTTAACGCCGTAGAGCCGCGCGGCGCGGACGCACTCCCCGATCACCGCGTCGTCCGCATCGGCGAGGACGCAGACCACGCCGGCACCGGCTTTTGCCGCCATCTCCACCTCGACCGTCCCGGTATCGGCGACCTTCATGTCGGCCACGATCACGTGATCGGGAAACGCCGCCCGCAGCGTCCGCACCGCGTTCATCCCCTCGCTCTTGATCAGCGGGGTTCCCGCCTCGATCCAGTCCGCGCCGCCGTCCACGGCATCCTTCGCGATCTGCACTGCCCGCTTCAGCTCCAGGAGATCCAGAGCCACCTGAAGGATCGGCCTCTTCATGCTGATCCATTGGGGAATCCGGGCCATAAAGGATTCCGGTGCTGCATCCTGCAGGCGCAAACGCCCCCGGAGGCAATCCACAACTTCTTTATACCCTGCCGCAGGAGTCAATGCAGCCCCCGCCGCAGGGCGCGTGAGGTGAACCGATTGACAGAGAAGGAGAAGTTCCACATCCGCTATACTGCAGACATCCTCGTGTATGCCGACGACGAGAACGAGGCCCTCGACCTGGCCAGCAACGCCCTGATCGACATGCTCGGAAACGAGACGATGGAACTCGACGAGATCTTCATGATCGAGGTGATCGACGAGATCCTGCACATCGTCGAGGAAGAGAAGAAGTAACGGCCCTGCCTGGCCCGGGCCCTTTTTGCAGACGATCGGTGCACTCCATCCTTCCGCTCGTATCCCCGTCCATCTGTCCTGCCGCAGCACGATACGGGGAGAAGGGAACGGCTCCTCGATCTCCCCCCCGGGATCTGCCGGGCGATATCGGAGATCATGGGCACTGAAGCCGTGTTGCGAAGGGCCAATCGTTCGATTTCGGATCCCTCCTCCGGGGATTGGCCGGAGGCGATCTCGCCTGCGTTGGAACGGGAGGTGCAGGTTTCGATCGACTGTCAAGCGAGGAGAAGGATTGGCGGACCCGATCCGTTTACCGCCCTCCTCCCCAAGTGCGATGATCCCGGGGGCGAGGGAATCGGCGTTATCTGAAATCCGGTCCTGGTCACGGACGTTTTTCCGAGACGGGCGATAGGCTTTCTTGTCTCCCCGCAGGGTCCCGACCGCATCGCCGCGGGACGAGCGGACCGCGCCCGGGGCTTCCAACCCGGGGGCATCGTACCGCAGGGGCGGGAGCGCATGGTGAATCGCCGCCACGGATCCTCCCCGCAGGGCATCGCATCAGCGGGGGCGGGGAACGGCGGGAGGAGGGTGCGCCCCCTCTCCCCTCGGTGCGATAGCCCCGCATGGGTGAACCGCAATCGAGCAAGAGGTGCGGGCGCAGGACAGATCTCCCTCTCGCATACGGAGGCTGTCCTGCTGCAGGGAAGCAGGGGGATCGGAACACGGACAGAGCGGACCTTGTCGCATGCGGGTATGCGGCGGCCCTCCCCCCTGGTCCGATCGTCCTTCCCGGCATGGGGAGAAGCGGTGTTCTCTGAACGGGACGAAATCTGGATCAATTGACCCCGGCTTTCCCGGTGAGGATTCTCTTGCGGGGAAGGCCCCCTCTCCCCTGCCCGCCGCTGCGCAACGAGCGGCATTCCCTGCGCCTGCCTCGATCCCGCCCTGGATGCTGCAGACTCCCGGGGACCCCCGCTCCCCCGTGCACTGCCGCACGCTTGGAGCCCGCACGCCGCGCCTGCAGCCGACGATGCAGGGGCAGTCCTTCTTCGGGCCCCCGGGATAGAGCCTCTGTATCGGGGAAGGCGATGTTCTTCGCACCCTCGATGCGGCCCCGGGCATACTCCTCCGGTTCCCGCACGTCGAGCACCACGCAGTCGCCGCCGCCGCGGTACCGCACCGGGATCTCACCGATCCCCTGCGGCTCGACCTCTGCGGGGAGGGACTCGCCAGCCTCTCCTCCCATGCCGGGTCTCTCTGTCCTCCGCTGGATGAAAAGGGTTTTGCGAGATCCGCAGACCGGCGGTAAACCGCCCTGCAGGTATATGCGGTCTTCGGGGGGAAGAGGGCGGGTGCGCCTCACCGCCCGCCGGCGCCGCCCCCGCCGAAACCTCCGCCTCCGCCGAATCCGCCCCCGCCGAAACCTCCGCCCCTGCCGCCGGCGGGAGGCGGGGGGGTGAAGAGGATGACGGGCACGAACGCAGTCCTCAACGGCACGTAGAGCGGCACGTTCGCCTCCGCGAGGTTCACGTTCAGGTCTTTCATCGCCCGCTCCACCTTCTCGCCGACCCCGAGGGCGGTGCCGTAGACCAGCCACTCACCCCACATGGAGATGTCCGCCGGGGAGTACTGCTTCATCAGCGCCAGGTCCGAGAGGAAGGTGCGGAAGGCGTCCCACTCCAGCTTCTCCTTGTAGGCGTCGCCCTTCCACCGCCCGAAGAGGGTGGAGGGGAAGAGCAGGCTCACCCCCGCCTGCCCGATCACCAGGATGGCGGCGACGATCGCGGGGATCGCTATGTAGGCGGTATACGGGGCCAGGATCAGCACGATCGCCGCGGCGATGGCGAGCACCGCCCCGATCGCGGCGACCGGCAGCACCCGCCACCGCCCGTCCGTGATGTAGCGGGCGACGAGGCGGGGATCGGAGTGGCGGGTGACCGAACGGAGCTCCCGCTGGTAGCGGAGGATCTCGGTCCGGGCCGCCGCATCGGTCTTCGCCCGGGCGGCGAGCCGTTCGAGTTCCCCGGTGTCGACCGCCCCCTCCTTCTCGATGGAGCGGAGCGCCTGGAGCACCCGGCTCTCGTAGGGATCGTCGGATGCGGCGTCCAGCACCTGCAGGGTCACGCTCCCGCCGCCCTCCCGCTCGGTGATCCGGAGCTTCCGCCGGCGGTGCAGGTCGAGGAGGGTGGCGTAGAAACCGTTCTCGTCGAAGTCGGTGGCATCCCCGCGGAAGAGCAGGTTGACCGCCCAGGGCTTCAGGCCCGGGTTCGGGACGAAGGAGAGGTAATTCGGCACGGAATACGGCTTCTCCCGCCCGTAGCGGTAGTAGATGAGGAGAAGGAGGAAGGGCGCGAGCAGCAGGAAGATCCGCGCCAGGAGGGAGAGCACGGCTGCGATCTGGTAGGGGAGGGAGTAGAGCAGGTTCGCCGTGGTCGTCTGCCCCCGCACATCCGTCACGGTCAGGGGGAACCCGTCGATCTCCTGCAGAAGGTCGTCCGTGTAGAGGATGTCGGCGCCGAGAGGCTCGTCCGCAGCGGCGCTCCCCGTCACGATCGCGGATCCGTCCTCCTGCTGCACGCCCAGGAACGGCGGGTAGGGGAAGACCTCCTGGAGGTGGGGGGAGTGGATGGCGATCCGCACGTTCCGGTAGGGGATGTGCTCGTCGGCAAGCCGCAGGTTGATGTGGGCGAGCTGCCCGTCGGTCTCGATCGGGGGATGCACCACGTAGCGGTACTCGACCGTGTACATCCCCGCCCCGAAGTAGGCCGGAGCGTAGACGCCGCTCTCGCTCTCGAAGGCCAGGTTCTGCACGACGCTCCTCGCTCCCGACGCCTCGCTGCTGACGAAGACCTCCCCGCGGTAGTCCTTCGCATAGCCGATGGTTCCGTCGGGCCCCCGCACCGAGACGAAGGTGACGTGGGGGCGATCGATCCCGTCGAAGACGAGCGGGGCCTCCCAGTTGCGGAAGAGCATGCGGTAGCGCCCCGAGACGCCCACGTCGTAGGTGATCCGTTCGACCAGGGTGCCGTTCCCGTAGAAGTCGGCCTCGTAGCGTTCGACGGCCAGATCCTCGGGGAGCGCCTGCGGCGCGACAGTGAGCAGCAGCAGCCCGATCGCTCCGATGACGAGCCCGATGACGACCACGAGGGCGATCTGCTGCTTCTCGTCCATGAGAGGCGTCCTCTAGAACTCGATCCGGGGAGGCGTGGCAATCGCCTCTTCGAACTGCAGATACTGGAGCTTCACGAAGTTGAGCAGGCGTGCAACGATGTTGGAAGGGATGGTGTCCGTCATGGTGTTGTACTGCTGGGCGATGTTGTTGTAGGTGTAGCGCTGGCGGGCGATCTCGTCCTCCACGCCCCGCACGGCATCCATGAGGTTCATGACGGTCGCCGAGGTCTTGAGATCGGGATAGGCCTCCGCGACGGCGATCAGCCGCCCGAGGATGGTTCTCGACTCCCGCTCCACCTCGGCGAGCTGCTCCGGGGATGCGCCCCCGATTCTGGCCCGCATCTCGGTCACCTTCGTCAGGGTCTCCTTCTCGAACGTCGCGTAGCTCCGCACCGATCCCAGGAGCTGCTCGATCATGTCGAGCCTCTTCTTCATGGCGACCTTGATCTGCCCGAGGGTCGCCTCCGCGGAGTTCTTCAGGGTGTAGAACCGGTTGTAGATTCCCACGAAGAAAATGATCAGGCCGATCGCCACGAGCAGCAGCAGTCCGCCCACGATCCATTCCAGTAGTGCCATATCGTTACCTGGTGTAAAGGTAGAGCGGTTCCCACTTATTAAACTCCCTTTGCGCGGCACTGCGGGAACCCGTGTACGGGTGCGGCGCCCTTCTGCACGCTGCGGTTTTCGGGAGCGGTCCGCTCCTCCCCCGATACGGGGTGTTTCCCGGTTCGGGAGGGCGGAGCGGCGATGGGGCGCTTCCCCCGGCGGGTTGCCCCGTCTGCACCGGGTCCGCCCGCGCCAGCAGGGGCAGAAGGAACGGTCCGGGGAAGCCAAGGCCCCCTGTCGCGGGTAGGGGGATGCGGTGATGCCGACCTGGAACCGCCACGTGCGCCACCATCACAGCGGGAGGACATGATACCTCCTGCCACGTCACGGGCGGTCCGGGATGCTGGAGATTTCCTCCGGAATGCCCGCCGGGCAGGGGTCTCCTCCGCCGTGCCGCCCCCGGGGGTCTTCCCTCCTTTGCCGGCGCGGGAGCGCGGGTCCCGGTACCCTGCGGTCGATCCGAATCGGGGCGTGGAGACGTGGAATTGGCGTATTGCGAACCTCCCTTTCGCAGAGATATCTGCACGGACGGATCGCTGCCCCAGTCAGCCTTCCATGGCGATCCGGGAATCGCTCCGGCATCCTGCCGGAGCGCACTGCGGCAGGAATTTAACACCGTCCGCCCGATGTACCTCCATGGCACTGAAGTTCAAACTCTGCCCGCACTGCGGCAGTTCCTCGCTCTTCATCGACCGGGAGATCCACGATGCGGACGGGAGCCTGAAGGGGATCCAGGTGCGGTGCGCCAACTGCGGCTTCGAGAGCTACGAGCCGCTGGAGACCCGTCTGATCCGGTTCAAGCGCTGCCCGAACTGCGGGAGCGGCTCGCTCTTCGTGGACCAGGAGGTGCTGGGCGAGCAGGGCGAGCGAAACGGCGTCTGGGTCCGCTGCGCCGCCTGCAACTACGAGAACTTCGAGCAGCACGGGAAGAAGCCGACGAAGTTCTCCATCTGCCCCCAGTGCCGCGCCGCCTCCCTCTTCGTGGATAGGGAGGTGCTGGACGATCTGGGTGCCGTGAGGGAGGTCCGCTACCGCTGCGCCAACTGCGGCTACGAGAATCTGGAGTCCCGCGGACCGCGACCGCCGAAACTCCGGGTCTGCCCCCGCTGCGGCAACTCCTCCCTCTTCCCGGCGGGGACGCTCACCGACGAGAAGGGGCAGCTCAAGGGATCCCGCTTCCGCTGCTCCTACTGCTCGTTCGAGATGGTGCAGATGGACGGGTCACGGTTCGAGGCGTAGTTTTTTTTCCATACCCGATCTCTCTTTTCCCACCCGTGCACCGAGACGGCGCAGGGCATCGCCGGGTCGATCGTCGGGCATATCCGCCGGGACATCGGGGGGACACGGGCGGCGCGGCACAGTGCCGGGCCGGATGCGTGGTGCGGACGCGGCACGGGCCTGGGGGGTCGCTCCGGCCAGGGAATGCCTGACTCTGTGATTGGCTTGAATTCCTCATCGAGAGCCTGTGCACGGCTCCCGGGTGTTCTCCGGGGGAGGGATTCGCTCCTCCTGCCCCTTCGTGCGACAGAGAG